>JANOTP010000208.1:0-16343 GCA_031416415.1 Cytophagales bacterium
ACATAGGCCTTAGATCGGATGGTACTGCCAGTGTTGCATCACGCAATGGAGGCAACGGTATTAGTATAGCAAATTCTACGGGTACAATGGTTGGAGGAGCGACAGCAGGACAAGGAAATGTTATTTCGAATAATGGTTTTACAGCACTAACCGCTAGTGGTGTAAGTTTTAGCGGAGGTTCAAACAATACTTCTGTTATCAATAATATAATTGGCTTAGAAGCTAACGGTACAACTGCAGCTGGAAATTCAGATTTTGGAATTTGGGGATTCAATAATGTAACAGGACCTACTAGCATCACTGGCAACACGACTGCTGCAAATGGATTTGGTACGAACTCTGGTTCTGGAATTTATTTAGGTGATTGTGCGAATGCTACCGTTACCGGAAATACAAGTGGTCTAAATTCTGCTGGCACTGCTGTTCCAAATAGACTACATGGTCTTCATCTTGGTGGTAGTACAGTAGCGACCGTAGGAGGTACAAGTGCTGCTACTAGAAATATATTATCAGGAAATACTGAATACGGTTTAGTCATCGAAACCTCAAGCGGAAATACAGTTCAAGGAAATTCTGTTGGTACAGATGCTATTGGTACAGGAGTAAAGGGAAATGGACTGGGTGGAATAAATATTATTAGTAATGCTGCTTCAAATATAATAGGAGGGGTGGCTGCAAATCAACTAAATTTAATTGCTTACAATACTGGAAATGGTATTAATGTAAATGGTGCTGGTACAATCAACAATTCTATTCATAGGAACAGCATCTATTGTAATTCATTACGCGGAATTGTTCTTTCCAACGGGGGAAATAATAACTACGCTAAACCAGTAATAACAGCCTCAGGGAGTGATTTATTGGTAACTGGTCCTGCAACTTCATTTATAGAAGTATTTACATTAGACGGTTGTAACGACTGTGGCGTAAATCCTAATAGTGATAAACTACAAGGAAGAACACTTGTGTTTTCAGGTGCTTCTCCGTTTACGTTCACTCCATTAGCTGGAACTACTTATACTGCCACTGCATCGGTTGCAAATACTACTGCTGCACACAATACTTCTGAATTCTCTATTTGTTATATACTATGTGTATCAGCGGTTACACCTTCTTCTGTGTCTCCTATTAGTCCTATATGTGTAAACGCAGGTGGAAATATTACACTTACTGCAAATGGTGGTGCAGGTACATCTTTAGAATGGTATACTGGAAGTTGCGCTGGAACTGCAATAGGTACTGGCAATGGTTTATCTATCGCTTCACCTATTGTTACCACAACTTATTATGTTAGATGGCTATCTACTTGTGGTTCCTCTAGCTGTGCTTCAACAACAGTTGTAGTGGATAATTTACCTGTAGATCCTACTTCTGCAACTGTTGATAGAAATAACTTCTGTAGCAGCGATGCTGGTAACGTTATCCTTACTGCCGTTGGTGGGTCAGGAACACAATTGGAATGGCATTCAGGAAGCTGTGTTGGACCTATTATCGGAACAGGTAATAACCTTTCTATATCTTCTCCCTCAACAACTACAACCTATTCTGTAAAATGGTTATCAGGAGTTTGTCCAAGTTCTAATTGTGCAGATGTTATTGTAACTCCCATTTCAGCTCCAACGCCTTCTATTATCGGCGTACTAAGCAGTTGTGCAAATACTTCGGGAATAGCATTTTCTACTACCGACAACAGCGGTTCTGGAAATACTTATTTATGGTCTTCAGGTGGAGGAGTTACGATCACTTCTTCTAACAACAACGCTGCGATTACATCATCCATTAATTCCAATGCGGGTTCTGTTACAGTTACAGAAACCGCTGGAACATGTTCTACTACAGTATCTCAAAACATAGCGATCATTGCAGCTACTTCTCAAGCCAATGCCGGACCTAATAGAGATGTCTGCGTTAGCTCTTACTCCTTAAATGGAAACAACCCTGCATCAGGAGCGGGAGTATGGACAGTGGCAAGTGGCTCTGGAAGTTTTAGTCCTGATGCAAATGATCCCAACGCAGTGGTGTCTGGCCTCAGTAATGGTCTTAATCAATATGTTTGGACAGTAACAGGTACTTGTGGAATAAACGACGATACGGTTTCACTTATGTTCGGTGCAAGTGGCCTTAACGTAACGGCCTTTACTACTCCCGATACTGCTTGTTTCGGAAGCCCTAAAGATTTAAATGTAGTTACTTCGGGAACAGGATCTGGTAATTATAGCTATCAATGGACAAGTTCTGATAATAGTTTTAATCTAATTACTACAACACCGACAGTTACCGTAAATCCAGCAAGTGCCTTAACGCTTTATTTCCTAACTATTATTGATAATCAAAATCTAGGTTGTAATTCTGGAGACACCGTTACAGTACATGCACTTGCAGACCAAGAGTTAGTTGTTCCCAATTTAATAACTCCAAACGGAGATACTCACAACGATTTTCTAGAGATAAAAGATAAAAATGAATTAAAGATTTTACCAGGAGCTTCCCTTGAAATATTAAACAGATGGGGTGATCGAGTATACAATAATAGCAATTATGACAATACATGGAACGCTACTAACCTTAGTGATGGTGTTTATTACTTCTATCTGAAATCAGGCTGTGGGAGTAGAGTATACAAAGGATGGGTTCAGATAATACATTAATCCTTATGCTTTGAGTGTAATAAGATTTTTATTCTATTAGAAAATATGATTTTATATAAAAAAACTGGTTGCTAATTTTTAGCAACCAGTTTTTTTATATCTGTAACTCCACAAACAGCTCTCAGTATGCAACAATTCAATTGGAAGAATCTCTGTTTATTGTTAGCATGATGGTTCTATAAATTTATTATCCACGCCACTGTTTGTGTCTCCACAAACAGCTTTCAATATGCAACACTGCAATTGGAAGAATCTCTATTGTCTATTCTTAGTATCATGGTACGAAATTTATTCTAGAAGTTTATTATCATTGAGTTAATGTTTATTAAAGTATAGTTCAAATTTTTTACTACTATCAAAATTAAGGTTGTTAAATAGATTTACTATAACGTGATAAAATTTAACCTTACCTAAACAACAAGTTTACATTTAACCTTTATCTTTCTGCCAGATAAATGGACTATGAACGGAAAGATTTGTGTTATCTCATTGAGTTTTATTCTGTTGATTTTTTCTAACGCTTTATGTCAACAGGATTACAGTACCAAAGGAGAGCTACTTTTTAAAGAAGGAAAATATTATGAGGCTGCAAAATATTTTGAAAAGGCTTTAGAGACTAACGATAATTCAATTTCTTTATATCTCCAACTTGCAAGGAGTTACTTACTTGTTTCTCCTAGAAGTAAATCGCTGAAGTATATTTTAAAAGCTATAGAACTATCCAAAGAGCCAACCTTGGAGATGTATTATATTTTGGGAAGAGCCTATCATGTCAATAATGAATTTGATCTAGCTATCGAGTATTATAAAGAATCAGATCCTAACAAAATGAATTTTAATAATATTCGAAAATTAACAATGGAATGTTTGTATGCAAAAAAATATTTTTCTAATCCAATAAGTGTTGATATTATAAATGCTGGAACAACTATTAATACAGAGCAACAAGAGTATCTTCCTTATATTACAGCTGACCATAAACAGCTTTTTTTTACCTCTACAAAACTTGATGTTGGCTTATCAAATTCTAATGAATATTTATTACAAGAGGATATTTTTACATCAAAATTTAGTAAAGATAAATGGACAACTCCTACACTAATAAATTCTTTAAGTGAGCAAGACGGACATGATGCATGTGTAGGAATTTCAGAGGACGGACAAACAATGTTTGTATATAAAGGTGTAAATGGAGGAGATCTTTATACTTCGGAATTAGATGGATCTAGTTGGGGTAAGATTAAATCACTTCCCTTTAATACTGAAGGTTTTGAAGGTGCTGCATCACTTTCTCCTGATGGGCTGACACTATATTATGTTCATTCTGTAGGTTCTACTGCAGACCGAGATATTTATACATGCACTAGGACACTTGGAGGTAAATGGTCAAAGGCTGAACCTCTTAAACAAATTAATACAGAGTTCGACGACGATTCGCCATTTATACATCCTGATGGAAAGACTTTATATTTTAGTTCAAGAGGACATTCAAGTATGGGAGGGTATGATATTTTCAGAACGATCAGAAAAGAAGATGGTAATTGGACTGAACCAGAAAATGTGGGTTATCCTATTAATTCTACAGCAGATGATTTGTATTTTGTATTATCAGCCAATGGGTTGTTAGGATTTTATTCCTCTGATAAAGAAGGCGGGTATGGAAAACAAGATATTTATGCTATAAAATTAACTAAGAATAGTGACTACGCATTGGAGTTGCTTACCGGAGAAATAAAGGATGAAAAAGGAAATGCAATTGAAGCAGATATTATGGTAACGGATAACTTTAATCATGAATTGATAGCACGATTTAAATCTAATAGCGATAATGGAAAATTTCTTATTTCTTTACCTTGTGGTAAAAATTATGGAATACATATTGAAAAAGATGGATTTATATTCCATTCAGAAAATGCTCAATTAGAATGTCAAGAAGGATTTAAAGAAATAAATAAAGATATAAGATTGAAAAGTGCGCATTCAGGAGTGAAAATAATTTTAAATAATATATTTTTTGATTCAGGAAAGTCGGAATTAAAAAATGAATCCGAAACAGAGTTATTAAAATTAATAAAATTACTTGCAACCAATCCCAGTATTAAGATAGAAATATCGGGTTATACAGATAACATAGGAGAGGAGTCCGCAAATTTAATATTATCTGAAATGAGAGCTAAAAATGTTATGAATTATCTAATCAGTAGAGGTATTAGTAACAAAAGAATAGTATCCAAAGGTTATGGTAGTTCTCAGGCTGTCAGCACTAACGATAATGAAGAAGGAAGACAATTAAATAGAAGAACAGAGTTTAAAATTTTGTAAATATGTTTTTCAAAAATAAATATTTATTAAAATAGTTAATACTATGATAATCTTTGCAATGTTTAATTAACAATTATATCACTTCTGAAATTAGATTTAACTTAATTAATCTGTTTAAGTTTGTAGATAAATGTTAATTTATTAAATCCCTCTATATGAAATTAGTTTTTTCATTATTGTTTTTTTTATTCTTATTAATTTTTAATTGCAATGAAATTTTAGGTCAATCAAAGCCTAAAGTGGAATTAACATTAGTAAATTCAAAGGCCATCATAACGAAGTATTATACGATTGAAGAGTTGAATGTATTTTCAAAAGGTGAACTCATTACTATATATAAAGACAGATTTCGAGTTTTGATTAATTTAATGCCTTATTGTGCCTTATCAGCAAAGCCTGGTGTTACGTTGAAAGAATTAGGTATTCCTGAAACTTCTGACAATAAAACATTATTAGAAAAGGAAGAAAAATCGATGGAAGTTTTTGATCAATATGTAAAAATTAGTCTAGACAATTTCATAGCCTATGCAGACAAAAGTAATATTGTATGGTCTATTTTATTTTATGAAGAAACGATAAGGAAAATTTCATTAGGAAAAGATTATTAGTATTTAGAGTATGAATTACAAGAAATTTTATTTTATTTTATTTATTGTTGTAGTATATAGTAGTATTGGATTTACTCAAACTGTTTCTACTAATACAAAACAAATAGGAGCTATTGGAGAAGAGGATTGGAGTCGAATGTGGACGAATTATAAACCAAATGCTCAAAACTATTATCCAACAAATATTTCACTGCCTAATTATATAGATAAAAATACAACACTATATAAAAAAAACACTTACTTATTACAAGGAGTCGTATATGTAATTAATAATGCAACGTTAACAATAGAACCTGGTACCTTAATTAAAGGTGATCATTCCACATTTGGCGCATTGGTAATTACTAAAGGGTGTAAAATAATGGCTAATGGATTGGATACCGATCCTATCATTTTCACCTCTAATAGATCTGCTTACGATAGGAAGTCAGGAGATTGGGGCGGCATCATACTGATGGGGAATGCAGAAGTAAATAAAGTAGGTGGTATGAGTTCGCTTGACTGGGGGTTAGATAATAGATACGGTGTTTTTGGTGGTAACGACGATAACGATAATTCAGGTAGTATGAAATATGTTAGGATTGAATTTCCAGGGAATAAAATTACCAAGGATAAAGAATTTAATGGACTAACATTGGCTGGAGTAGGACGAAATACTGTGATTGAAAATATTCAAATTAGTTATTCGAATGATGATTCTTATGAAATATTTGGAGGGGCTGTAAACCTTAAAAATATTATATCCTTTAAATGTACAGACGATGATTTCGATTTTAACTTTGGTTACAATGGCAAAATTCAAAATGCTTTAGCAATTAGACATCCGCTAATTACTGATTTTTCAGGTTCAAGGTGTATTGAAGCGGATAGTTATTCTGGAGATAAGAGTACAATGGATCTAAGCAAACGCATGACAAATTGTGCTTTATCAAACTTTACGTTACTTATGCTTGATCCTCCCAAAGGACAGCCAAACATGGCTAAAGAAGCTATTTACATAGGGAAAGAATGTTTGTTGTCAGTAACAAATTCAGTTATTTCGGGGTTTCGTTCTGGGATATTAGTAAAAGATGAAAATTTTAGAAACAAAGCATTAAAAGGAGATATTAAAATTTCTAATAATTTATTTAATAGATGTGATAAGATTTTTTCAATCGAAACAAACTTCGAAGAGGTAACAAATTTCTTTACAGCAAATGGAGTAAAAAATAAAATTACGGATATAGAATTAATTGGTTTATTTAAAGAATCTCATAATCAGATTTTCCCAGATTACAGATTACAAAACAAAGATTTTTTTGCTTCTAGGTAATTACGTTTTCTGATTATTTTACTATTAAAATTAATTTAGTATTAGTGTTGTTCTTGGTATTTTTTAAATAGTTTGAATTCATCCAAGCATTGAAGGTAATTGAATCGGGTCCATAAAAATAAGGAGTATATTCGTCTGGTATCCTTGCTGTATAGGCATTTACACAAGGTACATTTAGTACTTGTGAGGCCATCATGGCATCAATCTGCTTGTGTATTAAATCAGGAAAGTCAATCGGTTTAAATTGATAAGAAAATGCTATTTCATTTCCCATTTTATTTTTCTGAAATTTGTTTACTATTGTTTGGCAACGTTCTTGACATTCTAATTTACGGCATACATATGAATTAGCCTTTTGTATATTATCAACGATTAAAAACATTGGTATTAGAAATAATACAACTGTTTTTATTGGAGTAAGTTTTTCAAAAAAAGCGTCTAAAAAAAATGAAGAAATTATGCACCAAAAAAACATAAAAATTACCATTATTCTTGAAAATGCTCTTAATGCTTGAGCTCCAGGTATTAATTTTACTATATAATTATATATACTAAAATCAAACACACTAGTGGTCAAAATAATATACAGTAAAATAACTATTATTATAAACTTCGCAAAACTCTTTTTTCTATATAATAATACTGTTAGTATTAGGAAAAGGTAAGGCATAAAACCAATAAAGATGGCATGTTCATGATAGGGCAAACCTTTTGGTAGTGCTTCTTGTTGTAACCATGAAGTTATTCCACCCCAAAGAATTGAATTTTTTGTACAATAAAAATAGCTCCAAATTCGAGGTATCATTGATCTCATTTCCTCTGAAGGAGGGTACGGAGTGTTAATTGATCGGAGATAATAGGGGTAAAATAATAATCCTAAAAATAAACAAGTGAAAGTTGTAAAGAGAAGTGTTTTGAGCCAATTTTTCTTTGAAATTAAATTTAGTATTCTATCCCATTTCATTTCTAAAATCATATATGCACTAATTATTAATAGCAAAGCATAGAGTAGAAAATAACCTAGGTATATAGCACAGTAGAATTGAATAATTAAACAAACTATAGCTATATAAAAATAATTTATTTTATTGTCTCTTAACCAAAGGTAAAAATACACGATAGAAAAAGGAGCAGCAAATCTTGCTAATAATTGTATATGCCCAGTTTGTAATAATAGTATTAATGAAAAGGCATAAATAAATGCTCCCATTGAAGAGGAATAATTAGTAAATTTTAGTTTTTTAAGTGCATAGAATCCACCCAAAAAATTTAAAATTATTAATAAGAGGTACCAACATTGTATAGCGGTTTCTCTATCAAACCAGATTCTAAAAAAAGCATACAAGGGGAGGGCGCCCAATAGATTATCAGAATAGGAGACCGTTTCTTTTTCAGGAAACATAAATGAAGCACTCCAAAAAGAGTTTTCTACTCCTGTCAAATATCTATAACCATGTTCTAAAATATAATTATTGAATCTACCGTCTCCGAGATCACCAGGTACATACAAAAACGCAAAACCAACTGATTGATAGATTACCATTAAAATTCCAGCAAATAGCATTATAAATGGCCAATAATGGCTATTTAAATAGTTGTTAGTTTTGATTTCCATTTTAAATTGAAATAATAGTTGTTTGTATGTCAAACAATTGAATTGTAAAAGAATAGTAATATATGACTAAGCTAAAGATAAAAGTATACTAAAAAAGGCAACAAAAAAATTTTACTTCTAATAATCAGGACAAGGAAGTACCATTTTACTTTTATCTATTTTTGGTTTTTTTCGGTTTCCATTACTGAAATCAAAAATATAAGAAAGTGAAATCTCATGTGAGCCACCTGAATTGTATACAGCAAGTTTTGAAACTGTAATATCATAACTATATCCAAAACTTAAACTTCCAAATCGAACACCAATTAACGCTGCAACAGCATCGCTATTGCCATAGCCTTTTTTATAGGCTTTGATTCCAGGTATTCCCCTGTAGAATGCACCTAAAACTAGAGGTTCAAAATAAAAATATACTCCAAGATCTAACTGATCATATTGACCTTGAGATTTGTAAATAAAAGCGGGAGACAAACTTGATTCAGGTTTTTTAGAATATGTTTTTTTATAAACACTTTTATCTGTAAAGAAAATTTTATAACCACCATGAAAAGTATATTTTATAGGTAAGGTAGATTTTGCTCCAGTCAAAGATTGATTTGGGGAGTTCAAATGGTGTCCCGCAAAACCTAGCCATAGATGTCTGTTATATAATACAAAACCAGAGGAAAAATCAAAGAAGTTTACGGTAGGACTTTCTAATCTGTCTTGAGAAAGGGGAGCAATTCCATCTTTGTATATCTGATCTCCAAAGAGTAATTTATTAAAATCAATACTCCTAGAAACTAATGTTGCTTGGAGTCCTGGCCTTATTTTCCAACGCTCACTTAGGTCAATATGGTAAGCATATTGCACACCAAATTCTACCGATCGTAAATCTCCTGTTCCCGCAGAATTATAATTGGCAAGAATACCTACTCCGCTTTTATATTTCTTTAAATAATGATCTGCAGATACAGCATAGGTATTATAAGATTTTGCGTAAGATAATCCAGTCCATTGTATCCTATTGTTGTTATTTACACGCGTTTGTTGTGTAGAGCCTGCAAAGCCAGGGTTTAAATACAAAGGGGCTGCATAAAATTGAGTAAATTGAAAATCTTGAGCATGAGTAGTAAAACTCATTACAATAAAAAAAATAATATAAATTACTATTAAGTTTCGCATTAGTTTTTTGTTTTCCCCACTTCTCAACATCACATTATTTATGTAAGAGTGTTATGTCTCCAAATAATTCAGTATTGTCTCCGTCGGCTCTTTTTGCTTTCACTTTAAATACATAAACATCTTCTTGGCATAATTTCCCTTTGTAATAACCGTCCCAACCTTTGTTAACCTCTCCACTTTCAAAAATCAATTCTCCCCATTTATTAAATATTTGTAAGTTGTAAGTTACAAGTCCAGAATGAAAACCGGGTGCAAACACATCATTTACGCCTGAACCTGCCTCATTACCTCCAGAGCCATTTGTAGAAGGTGTAAATGCATTTGGCATTTTAATTACACCTCCATCAATAACACTTACTACTGCATTGATCGTTTTAGTACTTACACAACCATATTCTGTAGTCGCTGTGAGGGTTACATTGTAGGTGCCTGGCGTAGTGTAAGTATGTGTTGGAGTAGGTGATGTCGAAAATTGTCCATCTCCGAAATCCCATAAATAAGTATTGCCATTTTCTGGTTTCGTATCGTTTACAAAAAGAACATCTGCATTAGGGAGATATACAAGTTCAGGTCTTGCTTCAAAATAAATATCTGGATTTGGATAAACTAAAACACTATCGATTTTGGTTTCATAATCTACTTGCCCCCCGGGACTTTGAGCCTTTAAGGTGATGTTGAAGGTTTTTGGAATGTAACTTGTATTTACGTAAGTATGTTCAATAGGAGCAAGGTTATCCGTTTTGATAGGAGGAGATCCATCTCCAAAATCCCAAGTAAAGTCCTTTGAGTTATACGACTCATTGTAAAAAGTTACTTTAACCGTTTGACATCCCTTACCTGATCCATAGAAGATAGCTTCAGGTTTGGCTTCGCGAACTCTAATATTTTCGAACGTAGAGTCTTTACAACCGTTAATACTTGTCACTGTTAATAGAATTTTATAATCTCCAGTAATGTTGTAAACATGGTAGCCGGGATTTTTACTGTATGATTTTCCACCATCACCAAAATTCCATTCGTAATTAGACCAGTTTCCTTGCGTGGTATTACTAAACAAAATTGAATCTTGCGGAATAATTTCTAATGGAGTGGCGACAAATTGTGGAATAGGTCGAGCGTACACCGTAATGTTAACAGCTGTTGTATCGGTACAGCCTCTTGTAGTAGAAACGGCTAATTTTACCGTGAAGGTAGTATCATTTTTACTTGAATTATAAAATATATGATCAGGGCTTACTCTTGGATCTATAAAACTTCCATCTCCAAAATTCCATGAGTTTATGAAATTATTATTTGATAAGTTCGTAAATGTAGTTGCAAAAGGAGTACAACCTGCTAGACTACCAGGTACAAAAATAGACTTTGATTGTGGCCATATTGTAATGAGTTGACGACTTGTATCTCTGCAACCAAAATTATTATTTACATATAAATTGGTACTATAACTAATATCGTTATTACTACCATTAATATATTGATGGCTTACAGGATTGGCCAATGCACTGCTATCGTTGTCTCCAAATACCCACAAGTTACCAGTAGCGCCAGTGGAAGTATTTTGAAAACCTACATTCAATGGGCTACAGCCTGGAGTATTGGTCGCTACAAATCTTGAATCTGGCTTAGGATATACGACTACTTTTTTATAGGCGGTGTCTTTACAATTATCTTTTGAAGTAGCAATTAATTTTATATCGTCAATACGCTGCAAGGTCGAAGGAGCATCGTTGAAGAAAGTGTAGGAGGGGTTGATGTCAGAAGACGTTCCTGTAGGTCCAAACATCCAATTAAATCCTATACCTGCTTTAGAGTTATTAGTAAAATTAACTTTGTACGGCGAGCAACCTACAGTATCTGTCGAAATAAAATCAGCCACAATTTTAGGATAAATTTTAATACTTCTGTCAAGACTATCGGTACATTGATAGGTATTTGTAGCAATCAATTTTACAGTATAAAATTGATCAAAATCGGAAGATAAATTAATGTAAGAGTATGGAAGAGTGCTGTTATTACTTGTTAATTCAGTACCATCACCCCATTTCCAGGTATTGGTTGTTATAAATGCACTAGGCTGTGTAGTGTTTTGGAAAGTTATTTGGAGAGGAGTACACCCTTCCGACTTATCAAGAAGGAAATTAACCTTAGGTTTAGGATGTACCTTTATGGTTTTAAACAACGTATCTCTACAACCAAAAACCGATTCTGCAATAAGTCTTATTATAAATGACTTGTCTGCATTAGTATTCGCTATGTCAAAGTTGTAATAAGTTCTGGATGGAATAGTATCAGTAGAAGAAGTTGCATCACCAAAGTCCCAATTATAATTGGTAGAACCTACAGAAAAATTTTGAAAACCTACATTCATTGGTGAACATCCAATAGTATCGGTAGGTTTAAAGCTTGCATCTAAATAGGGATATACATTCACTGTACCAGAAGTATCGTCAGTACAACCACGAGCACTCGTCACCGATAAGGTGTAATTAAATGGTTTTGTTGAGGTACTAACGTTTGAGTAACTGTGTGAAATGGTAAGATTATTGGAATTGTCTGTAGCACCGTCTCCAAAATTCCATAGACTTGATACATAACCTCCAGAAGAAATATTCCTGAAATTTACGGGGAATGGATTACATCCAAATATATCAGGATTTAAAATTAAATAATTGGCAAGTGGTTTTGAATAAACTGTAATAGGATGAGTAGTGGAATCTTTACAACCGTATATTGAGGTAGTAACTAATTTTATAGTTTTAACAATATCGGCACCTGTTTCATTGGAAAAACTATGTTGTACATCTTGGTTGAAAGAAAAACTACCATCGTTAAAATTCCAATAGTTTTGAGCTACTGTTACTAGTGGATTTGTAAGATTTAGAAAATTAACTGTTAAAGGAGAACAGCCAGCTGTACTACTAGGATTAAATGCGGCAATTACTTTTGGGTGAACCCTAATATTAACAGTGGCTGTATCTTTGCAACCAAAAATTGTTTCTCCTGTAACAGATGCTAAATTAACGATACTGAAATTACCAGTATTTGTGTAAGTATGTGGTAAAATAGAAACATTGGATAAATTAGTTGTGGCATCACCAAAACTCCAAAATTTAGAAGTTACATCAGGAGTAGCAAACGAAGAGAACGTTACAGGATGAGGGCTACAGCCCGTAGTATCCGATGGTGGAACTGAAAGTGTTATTTCGGGTTTTGAATGTATTGTTACCTGTTTAGTTACAGAACTACTACATGAGCCTAAAGAGGCTGGTGCAATACTCGTAAGTGATATACTTACATTTCTATCACCTCCAGTATTATTATTAAAAAAAGTATGTTGCGCATCTTTTGTAAATATGTTTGGGCTTCCATCGTTAAAATTCCATACATATGAAAAGCCTACAACATTACTCGGTGTTGTAAGGTTAATAAAATCGGATGTCAAGGGAGAGCAACCAATATTATTTGTAGGTGTATAATCTGCAGTAATAAGTGGGAATACGGTTATAGATTGAGGAGCCGTAGTATCTCTGCAACCATAACTATTCTGTGCAAAAAGTAGTACTTTATTAACAGAGTTTACGGAATTGTTATTTATGTATGGATGCGCTATTGAGGCACTATTATCTGCTACAAGATTTCCGTCTCCAAAATCCCAAAAATAATTATTGGAACCAAAATTAGGTGAGTTATTTTGAATATTAGCTGTAAATGGACTACAACCGCTTAATGGAAGTGGGATATTAAATCTGGCATCAGGTTTTGGAAATACATTAATGTTTTTTGTATAAGTATCTTGACACCCAGTGGTTGTATTTCTACTGGTAAGACTAACTATATAATTTCTATCCAAAAGATCATTGAATTCCGTATAAATTTTAGAGGGATTTGCTAATACAGATCCTGTAAAATCTCCGAAATTCCAAGCATGAGCATTTGCATTTATAGAGGCATTGGCAAAATTTAATTTTATTGGAGAGCAACCAACTGTATCGTTTACTACAAATTTTGCAGTCACCTGAGGATATACGAGAATGGATTTAGACAGTGTATCGGTACAACCAGCAGCGTTAGTTACGACAAGTACAGGTGGATAAGTTTGATTGCCTGATGTGGAGTTATTATAGGTATAATTGAAACTACTGGCGTTTGTAAATGTATTTGTATTACCATCTCCAAAATTCCAATAATGTTGAACTACGTCAGCACTTGAAAGATTGTCAAAGTCAACAATTATTGGACTACATTGTCCAATATAATTCATGTTAAAATCTGCATTTGGTTTTGGATGAACCGTAATAAGTGTGGAATCTTTTCCAGAACAACCAAACAACGATCTACCATTTACAATAACTTTGTATAATTGATCGACAGAGGAATTATTAATATAGGTGTGGGCAGGATTTCCTGTAGCATTTAGAGGAGCACCATCACCAAAACTCCATTGATAATTTGAGTTAATTCCATTGGCAAAGAAATTTACTTTTAGTGGATGACAACCTTCTGCTGGTACAGCACCAATTTTAAATTCTGGTTCAGGATAAACAATTACAATTTTATAGGTTTTACCTATACAGCCGCCAGTGGCAGAAGTAACATCCATTTTTACGGTATCGTATTGAATAGCTCCCGTTTTATTGATATAAGTATGGTTGAATATACCTGAGTAGCCAGCACTCGCCGAATTAAATTGCAACGTAGTACCATCGCCTAAGTCCCAATCAAAGGTAGCGGGTAATTGTACAATTGCTTTTTCTTCAAAAGTAATCGTGGCTGGACTACATTGAGGTAGGATAGGAGAGTATTGAAACCCTGCTACTGGTCCCGGATAAACCGTAATTGTTCTGTCTAGTGTTTCGCTGCATCCTGCTGCTGTACGAGCTGTCAGGGCTATAGTAAATGTTATATTGTTATTTGTAACATTGTTATACGTATGTGTTGGATTAACCGCAGTACTTGCTGCAGATCCATCACCAAAATCCCAATCATAAGTAGTAGCACCTGTACTAAGGTTTGTCAGATTGGCTACAAATGGTGTACACAATTGATAAGCAGGTAGTGAAAAATTAACGGACGGCATTGGATTTACTACAACTGGTTTTACAATTGTTGTAGAACATTTACCACTGGAAACTGTTAGTGAAACATTGTAAGTATTAGGTGTTGTGTATTTATTTCTAGGGTTAGTAATGATAGAAGTATTTCCATCAGCAAAGTTCCATTGCCAAGAAGTAATAGCATTACCATCCACATAAGGAGACAAACGTGACTTTGGAATAAGTACACGAGTAAAAACAGATGGGAGTTCCCATGCTACCTGCAAAAGATCACCGCCTCCACCTTCCTTCATAAGGGCTTCAATGTAGTAACTTTGTCCAGCAGTCAAGGGTATTGAAATAGATCTTTGACTCGTGTATTTATTCCATTGATTTGTGTTTGTATTACCATTTACAAAAGCAATTTTGTTTTTTATCGCAGGATCTCCGGTAGGACTAAGCCAAAGTTCAGAATAATCATCGCTCGCAATATAAAATATATAATTACCAGTGGTAGGAGGGCATATAAAACCTCTTATTCTGACACCATAATTATCTTTATTAGGAGTAGATTGAAGAATTTCAAAATTGGCAGTAGGCAAATCATATACGGCGGTAGGGTTGTTAGGAAAATTAACACCATTATTTAAATCGGTAACAGTAGATCCGTTTATATTATCGTAACGTTCAACTTTGATATTTCCAACATTACAGGGTATACCAACTATTGTAGAAGCATCAAAAAAACGTGTTGTATCACCAATACACTGAGGAGCAGCGGTGAAATTTGCAGTAAGTAATGGATAAACTGTAACGGAACGTGAGGTAGGTATACCGCAATTAAGATTATTTTTTGTATCCAAAGTAACGAAATAAGTACCAGGTGTGGTATATAGATGAGACCCGGGATTGGTAGCTAGAGAAGTAGTTCCATCCCCAAAATCCCAATCCCATGAAACTGGATTGTTGGTAGAACTTTCAGTAAAGTTTACCGTTAATGCACCACAACCTTCCACTGCGCTTACATTAAAATCGGAGATAGAGGCAGGGATAACTTGAATAGTTTGTTGAGTAGTATCCGAACAAGTGTTGGAACCTACTACTGATGCTGCAAATTTTATAGTATACGTATTTGGTGTTGTATATCTGTGTATAAATTTTGCCTGATTCCCTGGGTATGAATCCCACGCTGGGCCTTCACCCCAGTTGATATAAACGATACCAGGATTTCCAGTACTCGTATTGTTTAGCTTAGCAGTATCACCTGCACAAATAGAAGGAGTAGTATTGGTAAACGCAGCAGTAGGAGGAGAGATAAAACGAACAACCACAGCTGCAGTACTAATTCCACATATGTTTGAGTCTTCTAACATCACGGTGTATTGTTCTCCTGGGTTTCCATTTAGAAATCTCGTGAACACTCTGTTGGCTGGTGTAGCAGCCACCCAATTTTGATTGGCAACAACTCCAGATAAGTATTCGAAGCTGGCATCTGGTTTTATCCACGACCAACGTATTCTTCTTGGGTAACTTATATTGCAATTATATAGAGACTGATCTCTGAATGTTACAAAATCACCAAAACAGAGTGCCGTAGCAGAGGAGGTAACTCTGGCGGTGTCTATATCCCAAAAGTCAAAA
>JANOTP010000209.1:0-5099 GCA_031416415.1 Cytophagales bacterium
CTAATGGAGGACACTTTGCAGCTCATAATGGCGGAGTTTTATTTATCCCCGCAACAATCACAGCAGGAGCTAGTGTCATCGTTACTCATAGATTTGGAAGTGTATATTATTCTGGTGGCAGTAGTATTACAACTTTAAATCAAGTCCAAGGTTCTGCTTTTTTAGCGATTAATGATGCATTTACACCTACAAGTTCTTTTACCCAATTGATTGGAACTTTTGGAATTGGCGTTCTAGAATTAAACGGTTATAATCAAGAGTTTTCAGATATTAGAAGTAATACAATCGGTATGTATTCCATTAATAATAGTCAGGCTGCAGTAAGTTTGCTTACCATAAGTGGAGTGCAAGGAAATAACACCACCTACAATGGAGTAATTTCTGGAAATACAGCACTTACAAAAAATGGTACAACAACATTAACGCTTACTAACACCTCTACATATACTGGAAGTACAACAATTAATAATGGAGCGATTCATCTTACAGGTGCACTTACTGCGAGTAATGTAATTATAAATAGCGGAGCAACCTTATCAGGCAATGGAACTATAGTAGGCAATGTTACCACAAATGGTAACATCAATCCTGGCAATTTTACTACAGGAACCTTATCTACCGGCAATCTTTTAATGAATAGCAGTGCAATCTTAAACTACGAACTGGGAACAAGTGGAGCAAGTGATAAAATTGCGGTAAATGGAAATCTTACACTAGATGGAATAATTAATTTAACATCGGTAGCTGGTTTTACAAGCGGTACTTATACTATACTCAACTGCACTGGCACGATCACTAATAATACATTAACCATTGGAACTGAAATACCAGGATTCGATTGCGTAGTGCAAATTTCTGGAGGAGATGTTAATTTAGTAGTTGCTATAAATAATAATTGGTCGTGGGATTCAAGTCCAGTTGCTGGTCTTCAACCTACAACTGGTGATTGGGGAACAAATTCTTATTGGACACAAAGAGGCGGTACTGGTACAACACTAATTACATGGCCTGGCGCTATTAATAATGCTTTTTTTGAAGGTGCTAATGGTACCTATGCAAATACAGTAAATAGTATACAGGATGTGGATAGTATTACATTTAATACTACTGGTTATACCTTGTCAGGTGGAACACTAAATCTAACGGGAACCAATCCCTCTATTACCTCAAATGTAGATGCTACAATCAATTCTATACTTACAACTGGTAACAATCTTCATAAAGATGGGTCAGGAAATCTCACCCTAAATTATACTGGTGGCACTTCCCATACTCTTAATAAATTTTATATTAATTCTGGAACCACTTCTTTATTAAATGGCAACTTTTCAATTACAGGAGCAGACGTAAATAATAAATCACTAACCGTTAACAGCACGTTAAATATGAGTGGTGGTTCTATCTCTTGTGCGAATAGAGCTGTCCTTGGTTTCTCTGCTATTTATGGCTTTCCAGTTGCAGCACCTAATATTACCATTACTGCTGGAAATACCTCTGGACAAGAATGTGTGATAGGTTGGAACGGAGACCCTAGCTTATATATATCTGGAGGAAATCATACATTCTCTAATGCTCTCTACCATAGAGATGCGGGGTACGCTAGCCTTAGAATAGCGGGTGGCACAGTGACAGCTCCACTTATCCGCTCACAAGTAGCTTCCGTTAACGATCAATTTAATATTTATTTAGATGCTGGTGGAACGCTGCAAACAGGTAGAATTTATATGACCTTAAACGGTTCAGCTATCACTGGAGGAAATCATAGAATGTATGTTGAATTTAATGGAGGAACACTAGTAGCAACAAATAATACAAATGCTCTTCTAGACACAATATATGGAGGAGGTACTTCCACAAGAGCATTCGATTTTAATGTTAATACAGGTGGTACTATTATAAATTCTAATGGTTTCAATGTTTATGCAGTAAACGCCTTAAAACATTTAACTGCTTTAGGTGCTACTGCTGATGGGGGATTAACTAAACTAGGAATAGGAAGTCTGGAATTAAGAGTAAATAATACCTATACAGGCACAACCACAATTTCATCAGGAACTCTTACTCTTGGGGCTTCTAATATCATTAACGATATTAGTACTTGTAATTTAAATGGCGGTTCACTTTTAGCACCTTATAATGAATCGTTAAATAATTTAATACTTTCAGAAAATTCATCTATTTATTTAAGTACCGGAAATCATACGCTAAATTTTACTGCTAGCAATGGAATGACATGGACTGCTGGGAAAACTTTATTAATAAATGATTGGCTCGGCGGATATAATGGAACTGCAGCGGGAGCAGCGGATCCTAAATTATTTATAGGAACAACAACAGATTTATCAATAGCTAAGCTTGCACAAATCAATTTCTTCAGAACAAGCGATGGTAAGTATTACACTGCAAAGCAACTTTCTTCGGGAGAAATTGTACCTGACTTGCCACGCGGAGGAACGCTCTCTTCACCCGCTTCCGTTTGCTCTGGAACTAACAGTGGTACTATTACGCTGAGTAATTACGATGGAACCATTTTGAATTGGGAAACCTCTCTAAATAATTTTGCAACAGCAGGAACAACATTGGTAAACACTACAACTTCTCAACCCTATACTAACCTTACAGCAACTACTTATTATCGTGCTGTACTTCAATATAGCTCTAATACACCCCACTATTCTGATACCCTTACTATTACTGTAATTCCAACTTCTATAGGCGGAACAATTTCTTCTTCGACAGCTGTTTGCGAAGGGATAAATACGGGAACACTTACTCTTACTGGACACGTAGGAACCATTATGGGTTGGGAATCTTCATTGAATAACTTTGCAACAGCAGGAACTCCAATCGTTAATACAACCACCAGTCAAAATTACCTTAACTTAACAGCAACAACTTCTTATAGAGCAATAGTTCAAAGTGGCAGTTGTGCGTCTGCGAATTCTTCATCGGCTACAATTACTGTAAACACAGCACCTACAGCACCCACTGGCATACCTGGTAGCGTTTGTGATTCGGGTACAGTAAATTTATCTGCAACTGGTTCGCCTACCACTTACAATTGGTATAATGTTCCAAGTTTAGGAAGTTCTCTTGCTACTACCGCCACTTTTGTAACTCCTTTTATCAATAGTACTACTACCTACTATGTTTCTTCAGTATCTATTGCTGGCTGTGAAAGTACTAGAATTGCTGTGATTGCAACAGTAAAATCTTCTCCTCTGCTTTCTCAAGTTCCTTCAACTGGAATGATAACGCGATACATTTTTAATAGTAATGCAAACGATATCAGTGGCAATGGTAATAATGGAAATTTACAAAACGCACCAACCCTAACTACTGATCGTTATGGAAATACTAACAGTGCCTATTCTTTTAATGGGACTTCGCAATATATCACAACTACCACTCAGTTTAATAATCCTAATAATTTTACTATTGGAATATGGTTCAAAACAGCTACTAACATAGGGGGAGATCTTATAAGTTTTATTTCAAATAATAATGGAATGTCTGGAGGACAATACGATCGTCATATTTATATGATTGACAATGGAAAATTGATTTTTGGAATTTACCCAGGAAGTGTTCAAACTGTTAGCACAACAACTTCTTATAACGATAATAACTGGCACTTTGTAGTCGCTACACTTTCAACTACCGGAATGAAATTATACGTAGATGGTTTTTTGGAAGCAAGTGACGCAACCATTACTACTGCTGAAAATTTTTCTGGGTACTGGCGCATCGGAGCATATCGTCTAAATTTCTGGACACCTAAACCAACGAGTGATTATTTTGCGGGAACATTCGACGAGGCTTATATTTACAATAGAGACTTAACTCCCTCTGAAATTTATGCTCTCTACAATACCCCAAAAGGAGCAGGGTATAACAATCCACTTTGTCAATTAGGTACTACACTCAATCTCACTGCACCTACAGTGCCAAGTGCCACATACACTTGGTCAGGTCCAAATGGTTTTACTTCGTTAGCACAGAATCCAAGTATTGCTGCTATTTCTGCATTAAATTTAGGTACATATACAGTAACGGTCACTGTTAATGGCTGCCCTTCCATAGCGCAAACAAATGTAATAATTGATAATCCAGGTAACGGAGGAACCGTTTCTTCCAATATTACCGTATGCACTGGAACAAATTCTGGCAATCTTATCTTGACAGGAAATAATGGTAAGGTAACAGCATGGGAATCTTCCTTAGATAATTTTGCTACAGCAGGTACCTCGATTAGTAATATCTCCACTACTCAAACGTATACCAATCTAACTGCTTCCACTTCCTATAGAGCTATTATTCAAAGAGGAGGATGTCCTACCCTCAATTCTAGTGTAGCAGAAGTTACACTAGATCCAGTTTCAATTGGCGGAAGCGTTAGTAGTGCAGCTCTTGTTTGTTCAGGAAGTAACGCTGGTACCTTAACAATAACAGGTCACACAGGAGCTATCAGTGGATGGGAATCTTCTTTAGATAATTTCACTACCGCTGGTACTCCAATCTCTAATACAACCACTTCACAACTATACACTAACATAACAGACACTACTTCTTATAGAGCAATCGTTAAAAGTGGATCTTGTACTGCTACGAATTCTTCATCGGCTACCATTACCGTTACACCTATTTCAGTTGGTGGAACTGTAACTTCTTCAGCTATTGTTTGTTCAGCTAGTAACTCTGGCACCTTAATATTAACAGGTCATACAGGAGCTATCAATGGCTGGGAATCATCGTTAGATAATTTTGCAACTGCTGGCACTCCAATCTCAAATACATCAACCAATCAAACGTATACAAACATAACAGCTACTACTTCTTATAGAGCTATTATTCAAAGTGGATCCTGTGCTAGTATAAATTCTTCGTCCGCTACTATTACCACTACACCTATTTCTGTTGGAGGAACGGTTACTACTTCCGCTATAGTTTGTTCAGGAAGTAACGCGGGCACCTTGATCATAACAGGTCATACAGGAGCTATTATAGATTGGGAATCTTCTTTAGATAATTTTGCAACTGCTGGTACTCCAATCTCAAATACAACGACCACTCAAACGTATACCAATATAACCAACACT
>JANOTP010000210.1:0-25282 GCA_031416415.1 Cytophagales bacterium
ATTTGACTTGATACTTTTCCAGTGCTGTATATAAAATTATTGGACACATTATCAAAACAATAATTTCCTTTTGGAGTAATATAACCAAAGCCATTGTTAAAAGAATAATAAGCGGATTCCTTATAATTTGAAGCTAAAATATTTCTACTAAATAAATAATCATCCCCCTTCATCCCAAATTGCCCTACAAGTGTACTAGCAAGGTCAGACTGTGAAGCTATTTTAGTTATAGTACTATCTTTTACTTTCAAAGCACCACCAAGCCAGAGCATAGGTATTTGAAATTCACTTTTCAAATGACTAGCATAATAATTCCCCGGCAATACGTGTCCATGATCGGCTATTATTACAATCAGTGTATTATTCCACCACTTAGTTTTTTTTGCTTTTGCAATAAAATCTCCTAAACATTTGTCGGTGTAATTTAAAGAACTAAGAAACATTTTTGTCTTATCGTTCCCCTGATACTTAGGCTTCATTGGTATTTCAAAAGGTTCGTGACTACTAAGCGTAAAAATCATTGAGAAGAATGGCGTTTTCATAGTATCCAATTCATTACCCAATCTATTAAAAACTACGTCGTCATGAGCTCCCCATTTGGAATTCATATCATTTGTGTCAAAATTTTCCTTACTAATTAATCTTGCAAATTTATTCTGTACCAGATAACTATTCATATTAGCAAAGGCTAATTCTCCACCATAGTAAAAAGAACTATTGTACCCTTTGTTTGTGAAATCTTTAATCAGTGAAGGTAATTTCAAACTTTTATTTGGATTAAGAATTACGGATGCAGAAGGTAATGCAGGATACCCACTTAAAACTGCTACAATACCCTTATCACTCCTGTCTCCACTAGCATAAATAGAATTAAAAAAAAGACCTTCTTTTTTTAATTTATTAAATTCGGGAGTAACCGAATCTACATCGGCTTTATACGTAAAACTTTCCCATAAAATTATTACTACATTGGTTTTATTAGTATCTATAACTTCAAATGTAAAGCCTTTATTCTCTTCGTTATAAATCTTATTAACTAAGCTGTTAGCAATAACATTATCTGTAAATTCATAAGGATTAGTAGCTGAATACGATTTCTCTAAAAGCGAATGCATAAAAGTCCAAGGAAGATTTACTGCAGCTTGATTTACAAGATTACTAGAAGAAAAGTAAACTATACTTTCATTTATAGGTATTTGTTGTACACCACCTCGAATAGGTAAAGCTAGAAATCCGACAACTCCTATGGAGATCAAATAACTTAAAATTGGCTTTAGGGTACTAACTTCTTTATCAGAATTATTGAAATAATTTACAACAATTTTTTTATATAATAAATCACTCAAGAATATTAAAATAAAAAACAATGGAATTAATATGTACCAAGGCGAAGACAATGAAGAAGCAATCATTTCATTGGGAGTGTTAAGATATTTTAAAGGAGTACCATCCAAGCGATATCCCCAGAAAGAAAAAAGCTCCATATCTATTACTACTAATAACGAGACTATAGTAATAAGTAATAGAGTGTAAGACTGAATAATTTTATTCAACAAAAGAGAATTTATAGAAAAGGCTAGTAATCCAATAAACAAGAATGGCAATATGCTAAAATAAGAAGCCATAGAAACATCCATTCTCATTCCATAAATAAACGTATTTACAATATCAATAAATTTTTCATTTGCAAATGGAATACAATGATAACCTATAAATAAGGCACGAATAAAAATAAAATAAATTAACCAGAAACTAAAATAACGTAAAAATAAACTCCCTATTCTTTTCATTTGTATACTTACCGAACGAATACAAATTTAAAGAAATTATTAAGTATTAAAAATGGTCTTTTATGAATCTGAATTTGTAAAAAGGACGAATAAATAGTGAACTTATAGCTTAAAAAATTCTCTTTATTGTATTTTACGCCTTCCATTTCAAGGCTTTATAACTATTGAAATGTCAAATTTCACATTTTGGTCGAATGATTTTTATTTATCAGCACGTTTTTTGTATATTCGTTTTGATAAAATCTAAAATTATAACCATATGAAAAAAAGTTTTAAATTATTAGTCGCATTACTATTACTAGTAAATGTAGCTTTTGGTCAAGATTTGCCCGTAGATCAAAACACAGGCAAAATAACCTATATCGAAGTTGTTGATGCTGCTGGACTTTCTGCAAAAGATATGTATGCTGTAGCTAAAAAATGGGGTGGTGATAAAAAATTCACTATAAAAGAAGATAAAGAAAGTGAAACTGTAATTTTCAACGGTAGTACCCCAGTTGAATACCCTAATGTATCTGGCAATAATAACGATAAGGGGAAAGTAACGTTTACCTGTTCTGTATTTCTTAAAGATGGCAAATTTCGTTTTATTTTTACAGACCTTTTCCATGTAGCTGAAGGAAAAGTAGTAGGTTCTGATGGTGGTAAACTTGAAAATGTTTCTCCAGATTGCGGAAAATTAAAAATGTCTGCCAAAGGATGGGTTACTATAAAAGGTAGAGCCGATGTTGGATTGAAAGCATTAGTAGCCGACTTGAAAAGAGTAATGAAAGAAGCACAAAACGATCCTGCAAAGAAAAGTGATTGGTAGTCAATTATAATTTCATAAAAAAAGGTATCTATAATTTAAGTAGATACCTTTTTTTATGACCATAAATGTGATTTTTCTTTTAAATCAATTCAAAATAAAGCTTTTATACTTTTTGAAAAAATATTTTTCTCTAGCCTTATGGAATTCCACTTTATACTTCATCTTATATCCGAACACCTTCAAATAGAAGGTTTTTTATAAACTAATAACACTACTGTTATGAAAAACAAACTAAGAAAAAGTAAAATCGCTGCCTTATTATCACTAGCAGGTTTAGGAATCTTCGGATTCAGTAAAGCTACTAGTTTTTCATTTTTAGAATACACCAACGATATGATTAAAGGTATTGTAGAAAAATTTATCGCTACAAGCAACGATAGACCTGAAGATCGTGTTTACCTTCATTTTGACAAAACCTTTTATAAGCCAGGTGAGACAATATGGTACAAAGCTTATATTAGAAATGGGAATGACTTGAAAGCCTCATCTCAAAGCGATATTCTTCATCTTGAACTTATTAATCCTAAGGGGGGAATAGAAAAGAAAATCTCACTAATTTCTAAAAATGGAGGAGCTAATGGTGATTTCTTTCTAGACGAAAGTATGCCAGGAGGATTATACAAAATAAAAGCTTATACGAACTGGCAAAAAAATGAAGAGACTTTTTTTGAAAAAGAAATTCAAGTACAAGCTGTTGTACTGCCTAGATTAAAAATGAAATTAGATTTTGAGCGAAAAGCCTATGGAGCCTCTGATGAAGTTACTGCTTTAATTAATTTACAAACATTAGAAAATAAAAATCTTTCCAATTATGCTTATTCTTATTCAGCTTCTTTAGCTGGCAATAAACTATTAAGCAATAAAGGAATTACTAATGCTGAAGGAGTTGCAAAGGTTTCATTTAAATTACCTGCCAATCTAACTAGCAACGATGGCTTATTAAATATAATGATTGACTTTGAAGGTACTACAGAATCAATATCACGTTCTATTCCAATTATTTTAAATAATATAAAATTATCATTTTATCCAGAAGGTGGTGATTTAATTTCAGCTTTAAACAATCGTTTAGCTTTTAAAGCACTAGATGAATTTGGTAAACCAGCGGATATCGAAGGTGTGATTTTCGATTCTAACAATAAAGAAATTTCTACTTTTAAAACTTTTCATCAAGGTATGGGTACCTTAGATTTCATTCCTCTTAGAGGTGTACATTATACTGCTAAAATTACAAAACCAGAAAAAATAAACACTATTTATACCTTACCTGATGCATTAGAAAAAGGTTATACTATTCGCACTGAAAAACAAAACGGAGAAGTAATACCTCTAATTATTTCATCTACTGAAACAGAAGAATTATCAGTGGTTGCACAAGTGCGAGGTGAGCTATACTTCAGTAAATCATTCAATGCTAATCCAGGAAAAAATCAGATTTATATACCAGTTACAAATTTCCCAATTGGAGTAGCGCAAATCACATTATTCGATAGCAAGGGAATAGCTCGTGCTGAAAGATTGTCGTTTGTAAATAAAAACAAACAATTAAAAATAACTATTGATACAGAAAAAGAAAAATATTTACCAAGAGAAAAAGTCAACATGACAATCAAGGTTACTGATGAACGTGGGTTGCCAATGCCCTCTAATTTATCTTTGTCTGTTGTTGACGATAAACTTCTAAGTTTTGCTGACGACAAACAAGGCAATATTCTTTCTTCTCTATTATTACAATATGATATCAAAGAAAAAATAGAAGAACCAGCTTTCTATTTCAACAACAAAGAAAGCAAATCAGAACAAGCGCTTGATAACTTATTATTAACTTCTGGTTGGAGACGTTTCTCTTGGCAAGAAATTATAGATAATAATCTAATTGTTAATTCTCATCCTTCAGAAAAGGCAATCATATCAGGAGTGGTAAGAGATGGTTATAAAGCAACTAATTTGTCGGGAGTTACAGTCTCAGTTTTAAATACTACTATTAAAGCTATAACGGATAAAGACGGGAGATATACATTAAAAAATGTAGACTTGAGTGAATTAGTAACCTTAGAAATAAAGTCAAGTGGGTATATCCAACAAAACATAGTGGTAGCTGAATATACTGAAAACTCAGATATTTATCTTTTCGACAAAAATACTCAGTATGAAAATCTTAATTTTAGAAATGCTATTCCTGCTATGAATGGTGTAGAGCGAGGATTTAACGATGTTATGATAAACGAAAATGTAGATGAAAAGAAAATGCTTCCAAGAAAAATGGACAATCCAAAAGGTTTTATTGTTAAAGAAAAGCCAGCGGATAAATTACCTGCTGCCCAAAATAAAGTGGTGAAAAAAGAAGAAAAAATTGAGATGGCTAGAGCTGAAGTTGTAGAAATAAGAGTAAATAATCAGGGAGCAAAAAGAAAAATGAGAGATATGGAACAATGGGCTGGTGACGATGAGATTTTAATGAATGAAATAGAAGTTCAACAACCCTTAGAACCAAAGTACTATCGTGCCCGAACATTTGCTTCTGTGGATTATGCTACTAACCAACAACCAGAAATACGAACAGATTTTCGCTCTACTATTTATTGGAATGGAAATATACAAACAGATAGAACTGGTAAAACAGTTGTTAGTTTCTACAACTCAGACGAGATTACTTCTTTTAGAGCTGTTGTAGAAGGCATTGCTTCAGATGGTGAGGTAGGAAGAGCGGAGAAAATTTATTTCACTCAACTGCCATTTAGCATGCAAGTTAAAATACCAGTAGAGATTACAACAAGTGATATTGTTACTATTCCACTTATTTTAAAAAATAACACTACTACTTCTTTAACTGGAAAATTAACACTAAATATTCCTGCTGGAATGCAATTATTAACAGTATTGCCAGCTCATCCAACAGTAGAGGCTAGTCAAACTAAAACAATGTATTTAGATTTCAAAATTGGCAATGTAATTGGATTAGATACTTTGGAATTTACTTTTGAAGGAATGGGTATGAAAGATGCATTTGCCCAAGAAATAAAAATTTCATCTAAAGGATTTCCTGTAAGCATATCTCTAGCAGGTAAGGAAAAGGAAAAAGAATATAGTTTTGAAATAAACAATTTGGTGGAAGGATCAATAAAAGCCGAATTTACAGCTTACCCTTCTGTAGTAACGGATTTAATGAAAGGCATAGAATCAATTTTACGTGAACCTTATGGTTGTTTCGAACAAACTTCTACTAGTAATTATCCAAATATAATGGTAAAACAATACCTTATGGAAATGGGCGAATCACAGCCTGCTGGTCGATTAGAAGATTTATTAGATAAGGGATACAAAAGATTGGTTACCTATGAAACCAAAGAAAAAGGTTATGAATGGTTTGGTGGATCTCCTGCACACGAAGGGCTTACCGCATATGGTTTAATGCAGTTTAGCGACATGCAAAGAGTTTACAACAATGTAGACGGTGCAATGGTCAATAGAACAACTGCATGGTTGTTGAGTAGAAGAGATGGCAACGGCGGTTTCAAAAGAAGCGCACAAGCCCTAGATCAATTTGGAAGAGCAAGTGAAGACATCACCAATGCCTATATCGTTTATGGACTTTCGGAAGCTGGTAGTAGAGAAATCAGAAAAGAATTAGATAAAGTATATGCAAAAGCAATGGAGTCAAAAGATCCTTATCAATTGGCATTAGCAGCGAATTCTCTTTATAATTTTAAAGATGAAAAGAACGCATTAAAAGCTATGGAGGCTTTATATAAACTTCAGGATAAAAATGGCAGTTGGACTGGACTAACTCATTCGATTACGTATTCGCAAGGCAATTCACTTACAACTGAAACAACTTCTTTAGTAATCTTAGCAATGCTTAAATCTGGCAAACCTGATGCTGGACTATTAAACAACGCTGTAGAATTCTTAATCAAGTCTCGTTCTGGTTCGGGAGGATTTAGTTCTACACAAGGAACAGTATTAGCCTTAAAAGCACTAACTGAATATGCTAAATATTCTAAAAAAACAGATGAAAGTGGAACCATTCAACTATACGTAGATGGAAGAATGGTAGCTGAAAAGGAGTATAAAGCAGGAGAGAGAGAAGCGATTGTATTGACTAAATTAGAAAAATATTTTTCTAAAGGAAAACATACTGTAAAAATCCTTTACAAAAATGCAGAAAACCCTCTTCCCTACTCTATGGCAATAAATTGGAATACCTCTTTACCAAGTAATGATAAAGAATGTAAAGTAAGTATCAATACAAAGCTTGCTAACAAATCTATAGTTGTAGGCGAAACGGTAAGACTTACTACAGTATTAAAAAATACAACTACTGAAGGGTTGCCAATGACAATGGTTATCGTAGGAATTCCAGCAGGCTTGAGTGCACAACCGTGGCAATTAAAAGAATTGACTGAAAAGAAAAAAGTGGATTTCTATGAGATACGAGATAATAACATTTTCTTTTACTACCGTCAGTTACTACCAGATGAAACGAGAGAAATCAATCTAGACTTAAAAGCTGAAATAGCAGGCGAATATGAAGCTCAAGCTTCTTCTGCTTACTTATATTATACGAATGAGTTTAAAGTATGGAGTGCACCTGAAAAAATTACGATAAAACGTAAATAATTTTCAATAGATAAATTATAAAATATCCAACAATGCGAAACATTGTTGGATATTTTTTTTAAAAGCGAATGGTATATTAAAATAAATAGATATATTACTACAGAGAAAAGGTCAAATTATGGATAATAAAATTACAAAAAATTACAGCAACAACAACATAACTGTACTATGGCAGCCTCATATCTGTGTGCATTCAGCTATATGTTTAAAAGGGCTTCCAGAGGTTTTCAATCCACAAAGGCGTCCTTGGATTATTATGGAAAATTCTGAAACGAATAAAATTATTGAACAAATAAAAAAATGTCCCTCAGGAGCATTAAGCTATTCTACAAACGAATAAGAAAGTAATACTAAATACCTTAATTTGAAAAATAAGTAGTATTGAATTATCAAATGAATACTATTTTTTACAGAAAAAAATCACAAGTCCTATATCTGCATTTCCTATACTAGTTTTATAAAATTTAAGATTTAGAGATCAATTGAAATACATGAGAAGTTTTATTGGAATTATTAATAAAGATATGCAATGATTATCGAAGTAATAAACAAGCCGCTTTGGTTTCTTTCCAACGATGGGTTAACAAGAAACAGCAAGAGTATTGAGAAGTCCCCAGATATCCGATTGATCCCAGAATCTTAAATCTACCAAGGCACCTTAACAGACTTACTTGCATCTACTTTTTGTTCTACAATTATTTTCCCTGTAGCATCTTTCAAGCGAATTACGAGTTTAGCATTTTTTCCATAAGCATGATGAAAGCTATAAGATTGTCTTCTTCCTCCTGCTGGCAAACTTCTATTTGTATACAAATCCTCCATAAGAACACCTTTGCCATCGTACAAGCTCATCGTAGCAGCACTTATAGGTTTGTCTAATATATAGTCGAAACTAATATCCAGTTTCCACTTTTCAGCTTTAGGTTCGTTTATAGATTCTGTAATTATACGTTCTTTAATAACAGTTCCTTTATCATCAGAAATTCTATAAATAAATTTAGTGCCTTTGTCAGCTACTTTATTTATACCAAACGTTGCAATATAAGTTCCAATTGGAATAAGACGGTTTTTATAATACTCTTTCACAATTCTACCAGTTGAATCATAACAAGCAAGCGTTATTTTAGTTGCTTTCGAAAAATGGTGCACCATATTCATTTTTATGGCATATATATAATGTTCCTTTGGTATTATAAATTTAGCTCTTGGTTTACCAGTAGCTTTTGATACGAAGGTTGCTAGTTCTCCAGCCATTGTAGTATCTGAAGCATAAATTTCATTAATCTCATTTCCGTCTGTCAAGGCCCATACGGCAGATTGTGCAGTACTATTTTGATAATTTCTAGTTGCTATCAACTCTGCTAAAGCAGAAAGATGACCAGTTGCTTCTTTGTTCATTGCAAAAAGAACTCCTGAAGACGGTGAATGGTTTCTGGCCTGTATACACATCGTTTGAATATTCAAGGTACGAGTAGCTCCTGGCATTAAGGCTAGACTATATTGCTCTACAACCATAAGGTTTTGTGAAGACGAATCTTGACACGTAAAAATTATCCCGGGGCTAACTTCAATATCTTGTTTTATTTGAGTAATATTTTTCACTGTAAGACTAATACATTCTCCTATATACCCACCATTTCCAATAGCTTTAATAGATACCTTTTTCGTATTCTTGGCTTCTAATAAGTTAATTGGTGATGCGTGTACTATTACTGCTACTATATTGCATAACAATAGGGTGAAAAACAACAAAACGATTCTATTCATATCTTTATTTTTTATCATAATATAAAAGCAATTGATAAGATACAAAAAAATAGATTAAATACTCCTGAAATAAAATTCTAATATAGTATTTATAAAAACTAGCAAATCTTTATAAATTAAATTATAATTTATTATGACATATGCTATTTATTTACTATTATTAGTTTGTAATTTCTTACTAAATCTCTTAAGTTTCATAATATTTATTTTTCAACTTAAATTTTAATAAAAATATGAGAGTATCTCATAATATAGCAATACAGAAAAAACTCAGGAATTATAGCAAATATTTAATATACTTAGTAATAGCGCTTGGAATATTTGTTATAATTGGATGGCAATTTGATATAGATTTTTTAAAAAGTCCAATTCCTAATCTAGCTTCAATGAATCCTACAAGTGCGCTTTTATTTATCTTAATAGGTATTTCATTTATATATTTTTTACCTGAAAATAGTTTAAAAAAAACAAGGACTGTCGGATATGTATTTATTAGTGTAGTTTTTATAATAGCATTTATAAAATTTACGAGTTTTTTTACAGGTTTCGGTATTGGTATCGACCATTTATTTTTTCCTGAAAAAATTGATCAGTATAGTATAAATAACATACCTAATAAAATGGCACCCAATACGGCTTTATGTTTTCTATTACTATCTATTACTTTATTAACTCACCGTTTCTCTAGTCCAAATAAAATACTACTTGATCATTTCAATTTATTAACAGTAGCACTTATTGCATTATTTTCGATTTTAGGATACATGTATAGAGTTCAAGCGTTTTATGGAGTGTTATCTTATATTCCTATGGCAATACATACTGCAGTTGGTTTTATGTTAACAACGCTAGCTATATTATTTTCAGCTCCTGACAAAGGGCTAATGAAAGAGTTAACAAGTACCTATAATGGTAGCCAGACTGCTAGACTATTAATTCCTGCAGCGATACTAATCCCAATTTCCCTAGGGTATATACGCTTATTAGGACATTGGTCAGGAACCTTTTCAACAGAATTTGGAGTTGCTATATTAATTTCAAGTATCGTTATACTATTTGTTTTATTGATTTGGCATAATTCTATTTCACTAAATAAAAAAGATGCTCTCAGAAACGAAGCAGAAGAAAAACTGGAACTGCTTAACAAAGAACTCGAATCAAGGGTGCACCAAGGAACGCTAGAATATCGCTCCCTTGTTGAACAAGCATCAGATGGTATTTTTATTTCTGACAAAGCAGGGAAATATGTGGATGTAAATTTAAGTGCCTGTAATATGCTTGGCTATTCAAAGGAAGAACTCCTCACTATGACTATAAAAAGCAATCTAGCAGAAGAAGAAGTAAAAAATAATCCTATACGATTTGATGAATTATTGGCAGGCAAAACTATTTTAAATACGAGAAATTTAATAAAAAAAGATGGCACATTATTACCCGTAGAAATTAATGCAAAAATGTTATCAAACGGCAAAATGCTTGGCATGGTGCGTGATATTACCGAAAGAAAAATAGCTGAGGAAAAATTAATTGCTAGTGAGAGACAATTTCGCCTTACACTTGACAATATGCTTGAGGGCGTGCAAATGCATGATTTTAACTGGCGATATATATATGCTAATGATGCTTTAATAAAATATAGTAAATATACCCGAGATGAATTGTTGGGATATACAATAATGGAAAAATATCCAGGCATAGAGCAAACAAATTTATACAAAGTGCTACAAAAATGCATGGTCGAAAGGGTGACAGAACATCTTGAAACGGAATTTACATATCCTGATGGATCGGAAGCTTATTTTGAACTCAGTATTCAACCCATACCAACTGGCCTTTTTATCCTTTCAATTGATATTACAGAAAGAAAAAAAGCAAAAGAAAAAATTCAAAAACTGAACGAAGAATTAGAACAAAAAGTTATTGAACGCACTACTCAATTGGGATTAAATATCCAACAATTAAAAGAAAGTGAAGATAAATTTCAAAAAGCATTTCAAGCAAGTGCAGCGGGAATGTCAATAACCCGTCTTTCTGATTCCGTATATCTTGATGTAAACAATGCCTTTATTGAAATTACAGGATATACGAAAGAGGAATTACTCTACCATACTTCTTCAGAACTTGGAATGATTGTAAATCCTAAACAACATGAACGAGTATTGCATGACCTCAAAGAACATGGCTCTGCAAAACATTTTGAAATGACGATAAAAAACAAGCGAGGGGAAATTATACAGGTTCTGTGTTCTGTTGAAACAATTTTATTAAATGGTGAAAAACATACAATTAATATTGTTTTTGATATTACAGACCGTAAAAAATCTGAAGAACAGTTAGAATTAGTCAATATAGAACTGGAATCATTTTCATATTCTGTATCACACGATTTAAGAGCACCATTGAGAGCAATAGAGGGTTATGCAAAAATGCTAGAGGAAGATTATTGCAAATTATTCGATGATAACGGAAATAGGTTACTAAGAGTAATTCAACAAAATGCTACCAAAATGAGCCATTTAATTGATGATTTATTATCCTTTTCAAGATTAGGGAGAAAAGAGCTTCAAAAAATAGATTTAAATATGAATGAACTTGTAGAGCGTGTATTGATTGAAATTAACAGAACCACAAAACACCATGCTGAAATAAAAACTAAATTATTACATGCCACAAAAGGTGATTACAATTTAGTCAATCAAATTCTGATAAATTTAATTTCTAATGCAATAAAATATTCTGCTAAAAAAACACATCCTATTATTGAACTATTTTCAGAACTAAAAAGCGAGGAAATAGTGTATACAATAAAAGACAATGGAGTGGGCTTTGACATGGCTTACTCCGATAAATTATTTGGCGTATTTCAAAGGCTTCATAAAGAATCAGAATTTGAAGGAACAGGAGTTGGCTTAGCGATCGTTAAACGAATAGTAAATAAACATGGAGGAGAAATTTGGGCAGAAGGAGTAGTAGGCGTAGGTGCCACATTTAGCTTTACATTACCTATAAAATAATATAAAAATGGAAAATTCAGAAGTAGAAATTCTTTTAATAGAAGATAATCCACACGATGCGGAAATGACAATTCGCGCGTTAAAGAAAAATAACTTAGTTAACAATATTGTGCATTTAGAAGATGGTGCAGAAGCACTTGATTTTATTTTCGGTACAGGCATTTATGAAAACAGAAATACAGATATAAAACCCAAAGTAATTCTTTTAGATCTAAAAATGCCTAAAATAAATGGAATTGAAGTATTACGAAAGATAAAAGCTAACGACAATACAAAAAAAATTCCAGTAGTTGTTCTCACTTCTTCAAAAGAAGATCCTGACATTAAACTATGTTACGAACTTGGAGCAAATAGCTATATAGCTAAGCCTGTAGGATTTGAAAACTTCACTAAATCTATATCTGATTTAGGATTTTATTGGTTGCTTTTAAATCAGCCGCATTAGAGTAAGTGAAAAAAACCATTTAATATTCCCCTAAAAGGTGTAAATGAAAAATTTATTTACACCTTTTTTTATTTCTCTAAAAAGTTATTTTTATATATGTATCATTAATATAAAATTTACATAATAATTAATATTTTTTACAGAATTCACATTATAATTCAACCTTAAGTTATTTAGCTTGTCCTATTTTTAATTATGTAGTATTAAAATAGGATGTGTGTTAGTTTTTTTTTAACATAACATACTAAAAAAATCATTTATATAATATAGCATTTACCATACACCCGAAACATAGAAGATATTATTATTAACAAACATGGCATTAAAAAATAATTATATATTAACTATCAATGGAGGTTCGTCGAGCATTCGATTTGCTTATTATAAATATGGCAAAAATAACATTCGAGAATTTAATGGAAAAATAGAACGAATAGGATTAAAAGATACACAACTGACTTTTTTCATAAATGCGCTTTCTGAAGGGGAAAGCCAGAATATTAAAAATAACGATTATACCTCTGCAATAAAATTTTTACTAGATTTTTTAAATAGTAGAAAAGACATAGAAAATATAGTGGCGATAGGACACCGAATTGTACATGGAATGAATCATATAGGCCCAGAAATTATAACACCTGGATTATTAGAAGAATTAAAGCAATTAGAACTTTTCGACCCAGAACACATACAAGGTGAATTGGCATTGATAAAAGCATTTAGTAGTAGATATCCTACATTACCTCAAATAGCTTGCTTTGATACCGCTTTCCATCAAACAATTCCAGCGTTGGCCAGGATATTACCAATCCCCAGACGTTTTTATAATACAGGAGTTAAAAAATATGGTTTTCACGGATTATCCTATAGTTACTTACTAGAGGAATTAAAACGAATATCGGAAACAGAAGCACTAAATGGAAAATTAATTTTCGCTCATCTAGGTAACGGAGCTAGTTTAGCAGCTATTGAAAATGGGAAATGCGTGGATACAACAATGGGGTTTACTCCTGCAGGTGGCATACCTATGAGCAGTAGATCAGGAGATCTAGATCCTGGTTTAGTTTTATACCTTATGAAAACAGAAAAATTAACTCCTGAAGAATTCAATCATATGATTCATTCTGAGTCAGGAATTTTAGGTGTTTCCGAAACCAGTTCCGATATGCGTGATTTACTAGAACTAGAAGCCTCCGATAAAAAAGCCTCCGACGCTATCAATATGTTTTGTTACGCAGTTAAAAAAAACATAGGTGCATTTACTTCAATACTAAAAGGGTTAGATACGCTAGTATTTACTGGAGGAATAGGAGAAAATGCTCCAGAAATCAGAAAACGAATTTGTGAGGGATTAGAATTTATGGGAATAGAATTAGACACTAAAAATAATTTACAAAACAAGGACCTTATCTCTTGTATAAACAGTCGTGTTAAAATTCGCATTATACAAACCGATGAAGAAAGTATGATTGCAAAAATGACTTATGACTTATTAAAAAAATAATAGCGGACGAATTGATTAAAAATTAAATAAGGAATCATATGGAAATTAAAAATATAAAAACAACAAAACAAACATTATCTCAAGAGCTATTAAACAGAATTCATGCCTATTGGAGAGCCGCCAATTATTTATCTGTGGGGCAAATGTATCTTCGTGATAATCCTTTACTGAAAGAGCCACTAAAACTAGAACATGTAAAACGCATGATTCTGGGACACTGGGGTACTACTCCAGGTCAAAATTTTATTTACGTTCATCTAAATCGTATTATAAAAAAACATGCTCTAAATATGTTTTACATATCAGGCCCAGGTCATGGTGGGCCTGCACTAGTTAGCAATACTTATCTTGAAGGTACCTATAGTGAAGTATATCCAACTATTAGTAAAGATGAGGAAGGATTGAAAAAATTATTTACTCAGTTTTCCTTTCCTGGCGGGATACCAAGTCATGTTTCACCCGAGTGCCCAGGCTCTATGCATGAAGGAGGGGAATTAGGTTATTCGCTTAGCCATGCATTTGGTGCTGTATTTGACAATCCTGACTTAATTACAGCTTGCGTGATAGGAGACGGAGAAGCAGAAACAGGTCCATTGGCTACTGCTTGGCATTCAAACAAATTTTTAAACCCAGTTACCGATGGAGTAGTATTACCAATTCTCCATCTTAATGGATATAAAATAGCTAGTGCTGCAGTATTAGCTCGTATACCGCACGAAGAATTGGTAGATCTTATGCATGGCTATGGTTGGGAACCTTATTTTGTTGAAGGTGATGAACCAAGTATAATGCATGAAAAAATGGCAACTACATTAGATCATGTAATGGTAGAGATTAAACGTATAAAATCGGAAGCTGTAATTACGAAGAAATTTAAAAGACAAAAGTGGCCAATGATTGTTCTTAGATCACCCAAAGGTTGGACAGGTCCAAAAAAAGTAAACGACCTTCCAATGGAAAACACTTTTCATTCGCATCAAGTACCTATAGCAATTAGTTCTTCTACACCTCCTGAAAATCTCACACAACTTGAGAATTGGATGAAAAGTTATAAACCTGAAGAGCTATTCGACTTACAAGGGAGATTACTGCCTGAGCTAGCTGAATTAGCACCTGAAGGAAATTTCAGAATGGGAGCAAATCCTCATACAAATGGCGGATTATTATTACGTGACCTAAGTATTCCCGATTTTAAAAATTATGCTATAGACGTATTAGGTCCAGGCTCAATTAAGGCAAGTGATACTAACCAGCTTGGTAAATTTCTACGAGACGTTGTAAGTAAAAATAAAACGCCCAGAAATTTTCGAATATTCGGACCGGATGAAACGCTCTCGAATAAATTGGGAGCTATTTTTGAAGTTACCAATCGTCAATGGAATGCGCAGACAAAAGCTGATGATGAATATATGTCTGCTGATGGAAGTGTGATGGAGATGTTGAGTGAACATCAGTGTCAAGGATGGCTTGAAGGATATTTACTTACAGGAAGACATGGTTTATTCAATAGTTATGAAGCTTTCATACACATTATTGATTCTATGTTTAACCAACATGCTAAATGGCTAAAGGTTACAGCAGAAATTCCATGGCGAAGAGAAATTGCATCTCTTAATTATTTATTGGCTTCTCATGTATGGCGACAAGACCATAATGGTTTCACCCATCAGGACCCCGGATTTATTGATCATGTCATCAATAAAAAATCAGAAATAGTTAGAGTATATCTACCACCCGATGCAAACTGTCTTTTATCTGTAATGAATCATTGCTTAAAAAGTCGCCACTATGTTAATGTTGTAATTGCGGGCAAGCACGTTGCTCCGCAATGGCTAAACATGGAGCAAGCTGTTAAACATTGTTCAGAGGGAATCGGAATTTGGCAATGGGCGAGCAATGATGAAAACAGTGAACCTGATGTGGTAATGGCTTGCAGTGGTGATGTACCTACACTGGAAACACTCGCGGCAGTTTCTATTCTACGTAAAAATATACCAACATTAAAAATTCGAGTAATCAATGTCGTTGACTTATTAAAATTATCGCCAGAAGGAGAACATCCACATGGATTAAGCGATATCGATTATGATTCTATCTTTACAAAAGACAAACCCGTTATCTTTGCTTTCCATGGGTATCCATGGTTGATTCATAGATTAACCTATCGTCGTAGCAACAGTAGAAATCTTCATGTAGTAGGATATAAAGAAGAAGGAACTATTACAACAGCTTTTGACATGACTGTTTTAAACGACTTAGACCGTTTTCATTTAGTAATCGATGTAATTGATCGTCTCCCTCATCTTGCCAATCAGGGAGCTCATTTAAAACAACAGTTACAAGATAAATTAATTGAACATAAAATTTATATAAAAAAGCATGGAGAAGATATGCCAGAAATATTAAATTGGAAATGGAATAGCTAAACAATTCATTCCAAGTAATATTTCTTTATATTTATAGTAATAAAATATAAAGAAATATTACTTGGAATATTAATTTTTCGACAGTATGACTATTAACATTATAATAAGCAGTATTATAGCAGTAATAATACTTGTGTCCCTGATACTCTATTTTTCTAAAACTGACACTAAGGAATGTTTTACTGTAGAAAATTTTGACAAGGTACTGGATTATACAAAATGGAAACAAAGAACCTCAAAAATTGGCAAAGTACTAGTAAATGGGTATCGAGTAGAAGTAACTACAGAAGATGAAATTATTTTTAAAAATGACAAAGAAAACTATACCCTATTTAAAGTGACTCGCAACAAAGGGATTGTTCTTCTACCTGTAAAACAAAACAGTTCATTGATTAGAAAAGCCAACAATGCTTTTTGTGAATTATTAGAACGGGCTTTATTTCATCCTGTAAATCCTTAAAAATAAAAAATAATATACTAAAACTACATTTTTAAATAAAGAAAATAATAGTTAGAATTCAATGTTTATCTTTTAATCGATAAATTTCACAATCATAAAATTTTTCGACAAATAAATAATCCGACTGCTTTATCCCTACTGGAAAAAAATCATTGTATTTTAATACTACTGAATACACCTGATTGTCTTTTTTTTCATAAACCACACTAAATTTATTGTCTTCTTTTATACGTTCTAATTTTAAAAAATAATAAAGAATATCTTTTTGATCAACCATAATAATACCTTTTTTAGGAGTACTTATTTCTTTGCTTTTTTTCATAATTTCTTCAAAAAAATACTTATCTGAAATATATTGATTATCCAAGTAAGGATATAAACAAAACGCCACTATAGAAAGTAGTAAAGAATAAAAAATCGTCTCTCTATTTAAAAGAAATTTCATAAAAGCTCCAAATGTAAATGCTATAGTAATATTTAGAAGGAAAGAAATATAGGTCCAAGTACGATACGGAGGGAAAGCATTTTTTGCAGTAATAAAAATAAATGAACCAACCATAATTACACTAAAAAAAAATATCCACTCTTTTACAATGAGCTTTTTATAATATAGAAAACTTGTCAATGCAATTAAAGCAAGAAGTACTAAAAATCCTTTAGAAGGTATATAAAACAAATAATCTATTGATTCCAAAACCGCTGGTTGAAGAATACTAAAAAAATGAACGTATCCTTTTCCTTGTACCCATGGATTATCAAGTCTTTCTATTCCATTTATTAATAAAACTGGCATATAAATAAAGGTTACCAAAATCCCCAACAATAATGTTGTTGCTAAAATCTCCTTTTTAGAACTCTTAATGGATTTAATCCAAAGGAAAACAAGCAATGGAACTACAGCAATCAAAGAACTTAATAAAGTCCAAATAGCCAACGTTGATGATAGAACAAAAATGTATAAATAAATATTATTTCTATATTTATAAGTATAAATAAATACTGAAATAAAACCAATAAGTAAAAATAAACTCATCATCATATAACCACGCCCTTGCACACTGTATGTAGTGGAAGAACCCATTAATCCAGACAAAAGTAACCCTATACAAGCTGCTTGAAAACCTGCTTGTGAACGTACAAATCCATATACTAGAAAAAGAATCAACACCCAAGAAATACAAGACGGTACTATCATTACCACCTCTGGTTTTAAATTAAATTTATCAAAAAATGAAGCTACAATATTAAAAAAAATATGATTATTTGCCTCATGATATAAAAGTCCGCTTACCAAGGGTCCCTGGTGTGAACAAAATACATAAGACGATACATCGTCTACTCGAATTGGAGATTCTACCCAAAGATATATATGATTACTTAGTATAAGAATACAAATCAGCACTAAGATTATTTTTTCTTTTTTATTCTCGATACGAAGTGATAAAAATATTTTTTTTATTATTTCATTAAAATCATAAATTTTATTTTTTAGTTTAAGTGAAATCAGGAGTTTATATCTTCTATTTAGATATAATAGTAGTAGAGTAATACACGTTAAGAATACAACCCAAAGCCTCAAAAAAATAAACTGCTTTTGTGTGAAAAAATATTGAATTTTATCTACATCATATACTTCAGGGTAGTTTGATTGAATATAATTAACAACTTGTAAATAACTATTAGAAATAAGCAAAAAGGAAATAAGTATTTCCAATACTAGAAAAAAAAATAACACACTCCTAGAAATTATATATAGCATTTAATAAGACGGGCTAGAATAGTATTTTATAATATAACCTAATTAGAATTTACAGATTCATAACAAATTTAATATTTATAATCAACTACACTACATCTTATCTGGCACTTCTACTCCTAATAATCCCATAGCTTTTTTAATTACTTTTCCTGTAGCGTTTGTAAGCGCTATACGAAAAGCTTTGGCCTCAGCATTAGGTTCCATCATAATAGATACTTCGTTATAAAAACGATTAAACTCGCGGGCTAGCTCTATACAATATTGAGAAATAATAGCAGGGGAATATTGATCTGCTGCTTCCTTAATAGCAGAAGTATATCGGTTTAGTGCAATTATTAATCCTACTTCTGATGGATTTAAAATAGTATATTTTTCATAGGAACCCTCTGAATATTCTGTACCTTGTTGTTCAGCCTTACGCATTATGGCGCGACTTCGTGCATAAGCATATTGTATATAAGGACCTGTATCGCCATTCAACTGAATAGATTCTTCAGGATTAAACATCATTCGTTTTTTAGGATCAACACGAAGTAAATAATATTTTAACGCTCCGAGCCCAAGCTGGCGAAATAACACTCCTGCCTCTTCTTCGCTAAAGCCATCCGTTTTACCATGTGACATGGTTTCGGATTTTGCTTCCTCTATCATCGAGTTTACAAGATCATCAGCATCTACTACTGTACCTTCACGTGATTTCATTTTCCCAGAAGGGAGATCGACCATGCCATAAGACAAATGATAGACTCCTTCTGCATAAGGCTTATGGAGTTTTTTAAGAATTAATTTCAAAACATTAAAATGATAATCTTGCTCGTTACCGACTACATATATAGATTTTTCACAACCAAATTCTTTGTACTTCAATTCGGCAGTGCCAAGGTCTTGAGTGATATAAACTGAAGTGCCATCTGAACGAAGGAGTAATTTTTCATCTAATCCATCGCCTGTCAGATCGACCCAGACTGCACCAGTATCCTTTTTAAAAAATGCCCCAGTAAGCAATCCCTCTTCAACGATTTCTTTACCTAAAAGATAGGTATTGGATTCATAATAAAATTTATCAAAGTCCACTCCTATCATTTTATAAGTAGCGTTAAAACCTTCGTAAACCCAGCTGTTCATTTTTTTCCAAAGCTCTACTACTTCTTTATCGCCTTGCTCCCATTTGCGAAGCATTTCTTGAGCTTCAAGAATTAAAGGATTTCGTTTTTCAATCTCATCGTCTGTTAACCCTGTTTCTTTTAATTTAACAGCTTCTACTTTTAATAGTTTATCAAACTCAACATAATACTTCCCTACCAAATGATCTCCTTTCAAACCAGAAGATTCAGGTGTTTCATTGTTGCCAAATTTTTGATAAGCCAACATCGACTTACAAATATGAATGCCACGATCGTTGATGAGGTTGGCTTTTATAACTTCGTAACCGTTTGCTTTAAGAATTTCTGATACTGAAAACCCAAGAAAATTATTTCGAAGATGTCCAAGGTGTAAGGGTTTGTTGGTATTGGGAGAAGAATATTCCACCATTACTTTTTTACCGTTGGAAGCATATACACCAAATTCAGCTTTCGAAAGTGTTTCGTTGAATAATTTAATCCAAGCACCTTCCGTAATTACTAGATTCAAAAATCCTTTAACTACATTATAGGAACCGACAACTCCAGATTTTTCTTGTAAATAATCTCCTAATTTTTTTCCAGTTTCCTCAGGTGAAACTTTTGTAATTTTAGTAAAAGTAAAAGTGGTAAAGGTAAACGTACCCTCAAACTCTTTTTTTGTACTTTGAAGCGCAATTTCTTCCGTTTTGACTGATGCTCCAAAAAGGGTATTTAGCCCCTCTGCGAGTGAAGATTTTATAATATTTTCTATATTCATATTCAAAATTTACCAACAGTCTGTATGGGGTTCTGATTATCAGAAAATTACTTTCAGATGATGGTATATAAAATTATGTTAAACTTTTACTTTTTGCATTGCAAAGATTGTAATTTTATAGCAATATTGCACATTATTTAAAACTAAGATGGACAAATACAGAGACCTAATCGAACAAACCTTTTTCTTTCCTACAGAAGAGTTTAAAGTAGAAAATAACGAACTGTTTTTCAATGGTATACCCACAATGGATATTGTTCGAGAATATGGAACTCCCGTCAAACTTACCTATCTTCCAAAAATCAGCTCACAAATCCAAAAAGCAAAAGGTTTTTTTGGAGATGCGATTACTAAAAACAACTACCAAGGCAACTATGTTTATTGTTATTGTACAAAGTCATCGCACTTTCGATTTGTATTGGAAGAGGCAATGAAAAACAATATTAATATTGAAACTTCTTCGGCTTTTGATATACCAATTATAAGAAAATTACACGAATCAGGTAAACTTCCAAAAAGTACTTATGTTATTTGTAATGGGTACAAAAAAGAAATTTATACTCAATATATTTCGGAATTAATTAACGATGGTTTTGAAAACTGTATCCCAATTTTAGATAATCTGGAAGAGATTGATCAGTATAACAAATTAGTAAAAGACAAATGTAAAGTAGGTATCCGTATAGCTGCGGACGAAGATCCTAAATTTGAATTTTACACTTCTCGTTTAGGAGTATGCTACAACAATGTAATGGATCTTTACAAAACTAAGATTGAAAACAATCCAAAGTTTGAGTTAAAAATGTTGCACGTTTTTGTTAACTCAGGTATTAAAGATACCACTTATTATTGGGGAGAGTTAAGAAGATTCGTATACAAATATTGTGAAATGAGAAAGGTTTGTCCTACTCTAGATAGCATTGATATTGGTGGTGGCTGGCCTATCAAAACTTCTGTACACTTTGATTATGATTATGCTTACATGGCGGATCAAATTGTTAAAAATATCAAGAAAATCTGTGAAGAGATGGAAGTACCTACTCCTAATATATTTTCTGAATTTGGAAGTTTTACAGTTGGCGAAAGTGGAGCTGCACTATATTCTATAATGGGTACTAAACTTCAAAACGATAAAGAAGAGTGGTTCATGATCGACAGTTCATTTATCACTACACTTCCAGACGTTTGGGGTTTAAATCAGAAATATATACTCCTAGCATTAAATCAATGGGACAAATCTTACCAGAAGGCAAAAGTAGGAGGCATTACATGTGATAGTCAAGATTATTATAATTCAGAGGCGCATGTGAACATGGTTTTCCTTCCAGATCCTCCGAAAGATGAAAAACTTTATATTGGCTTTTTTCATACTGGTGCCTATCAAGAATCCCTTGGTGGATATGGTGGTATACAACATTGCCTGATCCCAGCACCTAAACATGTGCTGATTGATAAAGATGAAAATGGTAAAATAACTACTCGTTTATTTGCTGAAGAACAAACTAAAGAAAGCATGTTGAAAATACTTGGTTACGATATATAATCGAATAATTTACAACTTCATTTATTTAAAAATCCCATTTATATTCCCGAAAATCGGAAATATAAATGGGATTTAGTTTTATATAAATTCGTAGGATGATTATTCAGTGATAATTATTTTTTCCGAAATAGTAGTACCGTTTAAAATAGCCACGAACGAATACATTCCACTTTGCAATTTTTTACCACCTTCTGTCATTGATAAAAAAGTAGTAGCTGAAATAATTTTCTGAATAATACATCTTCCCTCACTGTTATAAATATTTACAAGAATTTCTGATTCGTTATTTTCTGGCACCAATATAGTTAGCTCGCTTCCAGTATTTATTAATGTTGGAAAAACTGACAATTTGGTATTTTCATTAATAACTACTGAAACAATACTTGTATTAGAAAATTTACCATTTGCATCCGTTTGTCTAATCCTATAGTAAGATGTTCCTTGATATGGTTTATAATCGTATTGAATATAATTAATCTGTGAAGAAGAATTTAAAGCTCCTTTTACTATTGATACATCTTCAAAGTCAAGTCCATTTTTACTTCTTTCTACAGTAAAATAATCGTTGTTAAGTTCTAATGCTGTACTCCAATTTAATTTCACAACTCCATTGGTATTATTGGCAGAAAATGAAATAAATTCAACAGGTGCTGGAATAGGAAAACCAAATGTAAATGGGCTAAAAGAAGTTACTAGTTGGCTAGTAACAGAACCAGCTACAGTAGTACCAGTAGTTCCACCTGACTGCGTCTCGCTTACCCAGCTAGCAGCAGGAAAATGTGCAACTTCTACAGTACTGATAGCTGTAATACCACTCCTAGTTCCATTTTCCCAAAATAATGTTACAGCCACATTATCACTACTAATAGTTCTATTCAACATCCAATATTCAACAGTACTTACACTCCCAAGAGGCGCTGTAATACTAGTTGTGTTTGAATAACCTGCATCAAAATATTGAGCATCAAAAGCTGCTGAAGTAGAGGCCGGAGCAGAAATACCAAGGCGAGCCCAGATTACACCGTCACCTAAAGGAAAGATAAGACTATCGTTGCCTATTTTCCTCATAGGTCCATCAACAAAACTAGTTGCATTACCAGCAGTAGACGTAGCGTTATCATTTAAAGTAAGTATATTAGTAGCACCGGTAATTACAATACCATTTGTCATAATTAATCCTCCATCAATAAACACAGGTAAACTTAAAGTAGTAGTTGCTGCTGATTTGGATTGTTCCAGATTATCAAACGTAACAAAGGGAGCTGTACCACTTATAACAGAAGGACTAGTTCCGTTAAAGGTGACTGTTCTTCCACTACCATCAAAGGTACCGTTGTCTACAAAATTTCCAGCGATATTAATTGATTTATTCAATTTAATGCCTGCTCCTGTTGCTAGAGTAAGATTATTAAAATTGGTAGTACCTGATCCATTTATAAATTGCGAGGCACCGTCAAATGTAATTGTAGAAGTATTACCTGTTAATATACCATTATTGGTAAGACTTCCCGAAACTACATGGCTCAATGCGGTACCACATTTAAATTCAGAATTTATTCCTATATATAAATTTTCAGCTATTGCCCATGAAGCAGGAGGAGTAACACCTGCGACATTTGTATTTGTCACTTCAACATTCGTAAAGACAGGTGCATTTGCTTGTATTGTAAGCGCTCCAGTACCAGCGAACTCAACATCACCGGTACTTGTAAAAGCTCCACCTACACCGTCTAATTTCACTGTTCCACTAGCCGAGTAAGGAGCACCTGGACTAAATTTTAATTTACCATTACTAATTACCGAACCATTGTTAGTGAAATTGCCATAAAAAGTATGCATTAAAGATCCATCGTTAAATATAACACCAGCTGCTATATTACAGGCCACAAAAACATTCCATGGAACACTTGTTGTAAACTGACCTCCTGTATTATTAATATTAACAGTAGCAAAAGATGGAGAGCTGGATGAGTTAAGAATAGGTGCTACAGTTCCATTAAAATTAACCACTCCTGTAGCGGTAGAACTTACGGCATTAATTAGTTGAAATGTCTGAAGTCTTGTACCTGTAAAAGTTATTACTCCACTACTCGTCATAGCGCCTCTATTTGTTAGATCTCCATCGAGACTTGAACTACTTGTACTTAAATCAAAAGAACCTCCATTTGCAATAAATAGATTTCCTGCAATCGCAATATTTCCACTAGCCATTATATAAGAGCCTAGTACATTTATATTATTAACAGTTGTTGTACCTGAAATATTTTTAGAAGTACCACTAAGAATAAGTGTGCTTGTAGCAGGAGTAAAATTACCATTGTTGGTAAAGTGTCCATAAAGAGTAATACTATTTGTGTCCGGATTTAAAGTAGCGCCATTGTTGATTAATAAATCTCCATTTATAGAAATATCACCCACTGTTGTTTTAGCAGTTACACCTCCATTAGAAAAAGTAATATTTCCATAACTAACCTCTGCAATATTTTGAGCAATGGAACCATTGTACTCTACGGTACTAGAAGTAGCTAGATTTAAAGTAATATAGTTTTGAGGAAAGTTGTTGGCACCTGAAATTTTAAAAATAGAATTACTACCTATATTTAAATTACCACCTGGATTACTTCTATCGGCTAAATAAGTAGATAAATCAATATTTCCAGTAGTGATAAGAAAATCGTTATTTATGCTAAGATCTCCAGTAAGGGATAATGTTCCAGAAGATTTATTCACAAGTATAGAATTAAAAGCTGTTGTATTTACGGTTTGTGCCGAGCTGCCGTTGAAATTTACAGATCCACTTCCTAACGTAAACGTACCATTGTTGGTCCAATTTCCTCCAATATTAATTCTAGTTCCCATTTCAATTAGATTAGCACCTATAGCCGTAGTAATATTTCCAGCTACTGAAAGCGTATCTAATAATGCCATCTCACCACTAGAAATTAATAAATTTCCATTGGCAACTAATGGCAAATTAATAGTAGCTCTTTCTGTAGCTTTTGAGATAACTAAATTATTGTATACAACAGGAGCTATTAACTGAGCAGTTGATCCTGTATAGGTTACTGTTCCAGTGCCACAGGTAAATGTACCCGCAGTGTGATTGTAATTTCCTAATATTATTAAATTTCCGTTTCCAGTAAAAATAATACTACCAGTAGCTTTTTGATTTACATTACTAGAAACTGTCGCAGTACCTGTTCCAATTTTCAATATTATATCGTGTCCTGCTATTCCATCACTAACATAGATCTTAGTGATG
>JANOTP010000211.1:0-17681 GCA_031416415.1 Cytophagales bacterium
TGTTGATTTGAAACTTTAGTTGTACTATTAAACGAACTCAGGCTTCGTAGCTGGCAGATTGCTTCAGAATCCTGCGCTACGCTTGTATTCTTCGCAATGACGTCATGATCTCTTTATATAATTATAATAGTTAACTAAGTATATCTAAAAAATTAGAATACTTGTTTTTAATTTTAGTGTGCTTTTTAGAGCATTTTAGTGCAACATTTAATTAACATTGTGCAATATTATCTGTATATTGTCTATGTTAATTAAATGTTACCTTATGTATTCAATAGCTCTTTTTAGATTTCTGGCAGGTGTTTTTTTTCTTACAGTTTCATTAACAGTAAATGCCCAGATTTTAATAAATGAAGTATGTACTTCCAATAGCAGCGTTAACCCTGATGAAGATGGCGATTATTCTGATTGGATTGAATTGTACAACAGTGGCGCTTCTACTATAGACTTATTTAATTATTCTGTTTCAGATGAAGGTACAAATCTCCGTAAATGGATCTTACCCTCTTATAACCTTGCTCCTAATGCACATGTGCTAATTTTTGCTTCTGATAAAAATAGAAAGTCATCTGTGAATCACTGGGAAACAGCGATTAAAGACGATGATGTTTGGAAATATCAGGTGCCTACTGTAGAACCTTCCGCTTCATGGAAAACCCCCGCATATAACGATTCTGCATGGCCGTCTGGCAAAGGTGGTTTTGGCTATGGAGATGGGGACGATAGTAGCATTGTTACTGGGCCCTCAAATTCTGTTTATATTCGAAAAACATTTACTGTTGCTGACAAAACAAAACTAACGGAAGCTATCTTACATATTGATTACGACGATGGTTATGTGGCGTATTTGAATGGTTATCCTATAGCAAGATCAAATATGCCAACAGGTGTGCCTCCCTACAATACAGATGCTACTGCAGGACACGAGGCAACTATGTACGGAGGTGGATTGCCTGAAATGAAGCTTATAAATCGTGATACACTTTTATTGGCCCTAGTAAATGGTACCAACGTGCTTTGTATACAAGTACATAATAATTTAATTTCATCTTCTGATCTAACTGCAAGAGCCTTTTTAACGTTTGGAATTATAGACGCATCTATTATTTACAATCCAACACCTGTATGGTTTAACGTGACGAATTCACTTCCTATGCATACTAATTTTAAGTTGAGTGGCGGTGAACCAATATACTTAGTGAATGAGCTAGGTGTTGCAATTGATTTCAAAGTTTTAGTAAATACCAAAACCGATCATTCCTATGGAAGAAAACCTGACGGGGCTGCTAGTTGGGCTATATTTACTTCTCCTACACCTAATGCTACGAACAATGCTGCAGTGTCTTACCCTTCTTATTGTAATAATGTATTAAATTTTTCCGTTGATGCTGGATTTTATACTTCCGCTAGAACGGTTGCCATTACAGGTGCTTCAGCGATACATTACACACTAGACGGAAGTGACCCTACGTTGAGTTCGACTACATATTCTGCCCCTTTTTTAGTCAGTTCTACAACTGTATTGAGAGCCGCTTGTTTTGCGTCAGGTACTATTCCGCTACAGACTTATACGAACACTTATTTTATTAATGAACCAACTACACTTCCTGTTTTTTCAATAAGTACAGATCCTGATTTATTATTTGATCCTCAAACAGGAATTTACATGCTTGGTCCAAATGCTGACAGTGCAGTATCTCCTCATTTTGGAGCAAATTTTTGGGAAGATTGGGAGCGACCAGTACACGTAGAGTTTTTTGAAAAAGATAAATCATTAATTCTAGACCAAGATGCAAGTATTAGAATATATGGTAATTATTCTAGAGCTAATCCGCAAAAAAGTTTGTTGTTGAAAGCAGAAAAAAAATATGGCAAAGGGTCGTTTGACCATAAATTTTTCCCTGATAAATTTTTAACAAGCATGTCAGATTTGGTATTGAGAAACTCTGGTGGAGATTTTAATGTAATGCATTATAGAGATGGTTTTATACAAAAGTCTGTAAGTAAGAAAACGGAAATAGATATTCAAGACTATAGACCTTCTGTAGTATTTATAAACGGGATGTATTGGGGTGTGTTAAATATTCGTGAAAAAATAAATACGGAATACATAGAAAATAATCACGGTAAAAATAAGGACAGTGTAGACCTTGCAGAAACATGGGGGAATGCACTTGCTGGAACAAATAATATTTATGAGATGGACTGGATTGCCAATAATATTGACATGACGGTACAAGCTAATTTCAATCTAGTCGCAGATAGTTTTGATTTGGATAATATGGTAGATTATTTTGCAACTGAAATATTTATTTCTAATTGGGATTGGCCACAAAATAATGTTAAATATTGGCGACCCGTTCGAGGAGATAGAAAGTGGCGCTTTATTCTTTGGGATACCGATATTAGTTATGGACTGTTTAATTTACAGACAGCAAATTTTAATCAATTGGGAAGAGTTAAAAATGCTGCAACGCTAACGATCGGTCCTCCTGCCGATATCTTTGGAGAGTTATTAAAAAATGTTGCTTTCCGAAATAAATTTGTGAATCGTTATGCAGATATGATGAACACTCATTTCAAAACTGCTACTCTAGATAAGCTTATTAATGATATGAGAGATAGCATTGCTCCAGAGATGCCTAGACATTTTGCAAGATGGATTCCTTGGACAGTGTGGAGTCAAGAAATACAATCCGTTAAAGATTTTTATACCGCTCGTCTTTCTTATGCTAGAACTGAAGTGAAAAATGAATTTGCACTTTCGAAGCAGGTTAATATTACTTTAGCGGCTTCTCCTGCTGGTTCAGGTTTTATAAAAATAAATTCAATTTATCCGGCTATCCTTCCTTGGACAGGTGTTTATTTTGATGGAGTACCCGTTGTAATTACGGCAGTTCCAAATCCAGGATATACGTTTCAGTTTTGGCAATCTTCCAATTTAATTCCATTGCCTAATACTAATAAAAGTATTACTATAAATGTTACTACAAATGCAGAAACCTTTACAGCATATTTTACTGGAGCGTCTACTGTTGTTAAAATAGCAGTATCCGAATTAAATTACAACTCATCTTCCAACGCAGATGCTGGAGACTGGATAGAGCTATTCAATTATGGAAGTAGCTCAGTAGATCTTTCCGGATGGATCCTAAAAGATTATTTTCATGAGTATGTATTCCCCGACAATACAATAGTAGCCGCAGGACAAAGACTAGTAATAGTTGATGATGTTGTCAAATTTACGAGTCAATTCCCTGGAGTAAATAACTATTTAGGACCAATTGGTTTTTCATTGAGCAATGGAGGTGATTTTGTAGGCCTTTACACTATTACAGGCGATGAGTATCTTTCATTTATTTATAATGACAAAGCTCCTTGGTCAACAGCAGCAGATGGACTAGGGTATACGTTAGAAGCTGTAAATAATACGGCCAATCAATCTCTTTCCACATCATGGTTTAGTGGCTGTTTAGGTGGATCACCTAGCGTTGCTTATAATGCGTCTTGTGTAACGGAAGTTACAGAAAGTAATACAAGTTCTTATTCGGTCGCTATTTTCCCCAATCCTGCAAAAACTAATTTAACTATAGAAATTCCAAATAGTATGCCCTTCAAGGAGTGGAAATTGATCAATACAATTGGTGTGGAAGTACTTCAAAAAGACATTGAAGGTAGTTCGTATTCGGAAAAAATTGACATTAGTGGGTTTGCTCCTGGGTTGTATACAGCGATATTTATGGGTGAGAACAGCAGAATTATAAAGAGGATTATTGTGCAATAATATACACTGCTATTTATTTTCTAATCACTACTTCCCAACGGAAAGCCCATTTCCATTGTATAGAATAATTGGTAAAACCTGCTCTAGTTATCAGTATTTCCAATTCTTTTTTGCTGAAGCCTCGGAGTACAGAAAGCTTCGCATCATTTTTTACCATATAAGATTTTGAAAAAAAATGTGTAAGCCATTTTATAGAATGATAGGCAAACCAATGACGATGTAAGTCATTGATAACAATAGCAATTCGGATCTGATTTTTTAATTGAGAAAATAATTTTACGAGACTCTCGTCTTCAAAATGATGGCAGAATAAGGTACAATTAATGATGTCAAAATTCAGTAGTTTAAATTCTTCCGAAAATACATTTTGAACTTCGTAATTGATTTCTGAAAAGGCAGCAGTGTTTTTTTTAGCGTAATTTATAATGAATGGATTAGCATCAATTCCTGTAAGAGTAAGGGGTATTTTTTTACGTTCCCCCCACTTCGCTATTAGTTCTAATATATCACCTCCTCCACAACCTAAATCAGCTATATGTAAATTGTTATGACTTAGGTTGTTTTTTAATGCTAACTCAAGCCCACTAAACGTAACATTATTTCCGCCTAGCCATTTATTAATAAATTTAAGCTCCCGAAGATTTTGTTTTAGATCATCGCCTTCACAATGTAAATCGTCTAAATACTCTTTGTCTTCTGAGCGTTTCTTAAACATGATCAGTGAGAGATACGGTTTTTTTTGCTTTAATAACGCTAGAGTTTTCATTATTCAAATCGCTGTGTACCCTTAGTAGCATGCTTTCTAAGGTAAGTCCAGGACCAAAAGCAAAACTAAGAATATTTTTTTCATGATCGGCCAAAGTCAATTGATCGAATATTTTTTTCAATACAAATAAAACTGTAGGAGAAGACATATTGCCATAGTCGCGTAAGATTTGATGCGCAAAATTATTTTTTGATTTTTCAATATTCAATACTTCTTCAATGACTTCTAATATTTTTTTTCCTCCAGGATGTATAGCATAAAAATCTATTTCATTTGTATCTAGATCGAGCTTGTTTAGCAACTCATTAGTAAGGCTTCCAATGCCATTTTTTATAAGTTCTGGAATGTAGGAAGAAAGTTTCATTTCAAAACCAAGATCTCCAATATTCCAGGCCATATCACTTTTTCCCTCAGAGAAAAGATCACAATGAAAACTTTCGAGCGACAATGATTTTTCTGTGCTTGGCTTTACACCCTCTATTAAGACAGCCGCTGCCCCATCGCTAAAAAGTGCGTTGGATAAAATTTGATCCCAATTTTTTGACTTTTGATAATGCAACGTACACAACTCTACGCATACTAATAATACTTTAGCATTTTTGTCAGAACGGCAAATAGCATCTGCTATTTTTAGTCCATTGAAAGCCGCATAGCAGCCCATAAAATTGATGCTTGTTCGTTGAATATTTCTGCTCAACGATAATTTTTCTACAATTTCAATGTCTAAACCTGGAGCATACATGCCACTACAACTTACGGTTATAAGATGTGTAAGTTCTGTTGGATTGAAATCAGCTGTGTTTTTGAAACACTCTTGTATAGCTTTAAGGGCAAGTGGCAAAGCTTCCTTTTCGTATACTTTCATTCTGCTCCCTACTGTAGGAAAGGGTTCTAGGTCAGGAGTGTTAGGAAAAAAAGAATATTCTCCATTTTTTTTTCCGAAATCCGGTAGCACAGAATGTCTATAGTTTATACCAGTAGCTCTATACAATGTATGAATAAGGTTTTTTTCATTTCCGTCCATGCCAGAAGCTTCGGCCATAAATAAGGCTATATCTCTTTGTGCGTTTTTATAGGTGGGTACTGCTGTACCTATAGATCTTAAATAACTTCTCATTGTTCTCTATTCGATATTTTCAAGGTATGAAATATATTCGTTAGAACTGTTACATCCTGTAACAAAGTTCATTTAAAAAGTAATTATGTTCTTAAAGTAAAAAATTAATTTGTTGAAATTTACATAATACAAATTATATTGAGTTATAGATAGACAATTACTCCAGTTTAAGATGGGTTTTTTACATTCTCCATCTTAAAATTCCAGCAGCTATTGAATAAGAATTGCCTGTTGTGATAAAATAACTAATAACATCTCTAGACGCCACCCCAAATTCTAAGGTGTTCTTAAGACTTATCATAATACCCAGTGGCAGGTTGAATTTTTTGGAGGTATTGCCTCCCATATTGAAACCACTAGAAATTTTTATGGTTTTTAAAATTTTATAGTCCCCGCCAACTGCTATAAGGACGTTGTCGAAATTGCCTGCAGCATTGTTCAATGGTAAAATTGCATCAATACCGATTTCCATTTTATAATCAAATAGATTCATACTCGCTCCAGCCCTTAACATAGCAGGTAAACTTACTCTTAAATTTTTCTCACCTTGCCAATTTACAATGTCTCCTACACTATGAAATCCTTCTTTTTCATCATATTTAACTGTAGATATAGCGGTATCTTTTACCGAATATACATTTTTGGTATAGTACACAGAGCCAATGTTGGTAGCAGCTATCCCAAATTTATATTTTTGTTTTACTAGCAATGTAAAGCCCAAGTCAAAGCCATATCCTTTGCCAATAGCCTGATAGGATTTACCTGCTACTAAGGAGGGAGAGCTAGCTTCTATGGTTTTTAGAGGGTCTGTTATGGGGTTAAGAGCTACCTTCCCCTTTACGCTGTTGCCATCTGCTTCAATATCTATGTAATTGTACCCAGCCACATATTTAGCCCCAATACCAGTATATAATTGAAATCCTTTTTTGTCGTATATTTTTTTGCCATAACTCACGGCGTAATCTCTGTACCAATGTTGTTTGATTTTTGAACCACCGAAAATACTTCCTAGATTAAATGATGAGTTGGCCTTTCCATCTACAATAGAATTGCCCGATGATGTATATGCAGCATATTGATTAGGATCATTAACCACTGTGCTGCCATCTGACAAACCAAGAGAGTCAAACATAGAAGAAGTAGCTCCTCTGAAAGCGTAATCGGAGGCTGAAGGAGTTAGTTTAGTGTAAAGACGAACGGATTCTCGAATTGAAAATGCAATACCACCAAATTTTTCATCTTGAAATGAAATACCAAATAATGTAAAATCAAAATTCACGGATATGGTATTGCTTGAAAATTTACGAGCAGCAATTAATTTGTCGTATGTACTTCTTTCTTTATAATTAACGCCAAATTTATAAAAATCTTTGCTGCTAAGCCCTTCATGGTATAGGTTTCCAGCAAATTCAAGTAATCCAAAGGTGAATTTTTTACTGTCGTTCAATCTTCCATATCCAAGATTTGCTGGATTGATCCCGATGGCTTGGTAATCGGTTACAAAAGTAGTAGCAACACCAGCTCTTCCCGTAGCCGAATACGCACTCATTTCAGATTGAGAAAAGGAAAAAAAAGTATAAATAGAAAAGGATATAGTAAGTATGATTTTTTTCATGGCTGTAGTATATTGATAGTGCAAATACTTATATTTGTAGCAAGTTATAAAAAATAATAATAAACGCCTATAGCTTAAAACAAAAGCAATTGGACAATAACTTGAAATAATATTAAATCTGTACTTTTTAGAAAAGATTAAGATCTTTTGACGAGATACTTTTTTCCGCCTCAAGAGGAAATTTTTTTGTCACCACGAATACTTTCCCTTTAATATGCCCCTTCAGCTGAAGTTTTATTTCGCCACCAAAAAATATATTAGGTATAGCAGAAATTAAATTTGACAATTGTGTATTTACTGCAAAAATTTGAACTTCATTCGATTTTTTAGGTAGAACCACCTTTTTGTTAAGCGATATTTTTCCTATTTTTTTACCGTTTACAAGCATGTCAGCTTCTATCTTTTTTATTTTTATTTTATAATTATTGGGATTGCTGACATTAATACCTACTTGTATTTCGGCATCACCATTATTGGCTTTATTCAATTTAATATTTTTTACATCTCCTAGTTCTATTTCTTTATAAGATAAGCAAGAAGTAAAAAACAAAGGAGTTAATAGAACTAGAAGTAGCAAACGGTGATAGTTCATTGGGAGATTTTATTAAAATTTAAAATTATTTTTTCCAATCAAGTGTATTTATCAGATGCATGGCGTCGTATTTCATAAATTCTATTATGGGAGCAAGAGAGTCGTTTTTTATATCAGTTTTAAAATAAACGGCTCCACGCAAGAAATTAGAGGTAGAGTCAGTTACGTAAAATTGAAACTGGCTCGGCACTTCACCCGATAGTTCAAATACTGTGGCCACATAGCCTTTTGGAGTTAGTAGTTGTCCTTCTTCGATAGAATAAGCTTTCACATTGTGTTTGCCTGCCAATTTGTGAGAATCGTCTACGTGCTCGTTGAAATTCTTTTTATTGCCATTTATTTTTTTGTATGTCAATTGAATGTATGCATCGAAGTCAGGGTAGTATACATCGATCCAATGGTCCTCTGCAATTTTGGAGACATCTTTTTTGATTATTGCCTTTTTTGAGTATTCAAATATATAGGGATGTGCCTCTGTAAGCATTTGATAATCGTGCAATGGAAGGTCTATCTTGTTGTATCCTCTTGGTTTTGGCAAGTAGTCTTCCGAGCAAGAGATTAGTAATAAAAGAGGAAATAAAAGCCAATACTTATTCATGTTTTTTTGCATTTGCTACTTCCTCTTCGTTAATAGTTATTTTTATTTTTTGAATTTTTTTATTGTCTGCAGCCTCTATGTAAAATTCAAAATTTTCAAAATAAATTCTATCTCCTGATTTTGGAAGGTCTGTATATAATTCTAAAATCAACCCGCCTAACGACTCGCTTTCTCCTTTTACATCTTCAAATATAGAAGGTTCTATTTTTGTTATTTTGCAAAAATCTATTAATAATGTTTTTGCTTCAAACATAAACGTTTTATCATCGATTTTAGTGTAGTTATGTTCGTCTTCGTCAAATTCATCATGAATTTCGCCTACAATTTCTTCTATAATATCCTCTAATGTTACGAGTCCTGCGGTACCTCCATGCTCATCTACAATCATTGCGAGGTGTTGTCTTTTTTGCTGGAGATATTTTAATAACTCGTCAATATTTTTTGTTTCAGGAATGAATTCTACCGGTTGAATAAGTTTTTGCCAATCGAAATCTATACCTTCTTTTCTATGTTGAAATAAATGTTTGATGTGTAATATTCCTTCTATGATATCGATCTCCCCTTTAAATACTGGGATTCTTGAAAACTGCCACTTGGCTACAAAATCTAATACTTCTTCAAAATTAGAATCGTAATCCAATGCAATGATATCCATTCTAGATTTCATGATTTGTTTTACGGTAGTATCGCGAAATTTAAAAAGGCTTTTGATGAGTTCTTTTTCATCTTCGGAGCTTTCCTCCCCAGTAGCAAGCTCCATGACCTCATTGATCGTTTCAGCCGCTTCTTCGTTGGTTAACTTCTTTTTAGTTTTGCCGATAAATTTTTTTAAAATACTTTTCATTTTATGTTAACAGCTATAAGATTTATTAAAAAAGAAAAGTGCCTGCTTTGTTTACACATGCAGGCACCTTTCATGAATCCACTTTTAGGTTGAATATTGTTGTTGCTAGTATAACTATAACTGTCCAAAACAAAAGTGGTTTAGTAAAACATCATTTAAAAGGGCAGATCGTCTGAACTATCTGCCATAATACTGGAGTTCACTGATTCCGAAGACTCCTGTTTAGAGGTGTTGTTTTCCTGATAAGAAGGGCCATTGTTTTCGCCTCCAGCGGGCTTGCCACCCAGCAGCGTCATACTTGTTCCAGCTATTTCAGTAATGTATTTCTTTTGGCCATCTTTATCGTCATAAGAGCGAGTAGTGATGCGGCCTTCAAGATATACTTGAGATCCTTTTTTAAGATACTTTTCGATCACATCTACAATGTTTCCCCAAAAAACTACATTGTGCCATTCAGTTCTGTCTTGGCGTTGACCATTTTTGTCTAAAAAAGTTTCACCAGTTGCTAGTGAAAACGACGCTTTTTTTGTACCGCCTTCGAAGACGCGTACTTCAGGGTCTTTGCCCAGATTGCCTAAGAGAATTACTTTGTTTACTCCTGCCATAATTTTAAAAGTTTAAAGATTAAAAAATAATTATTTGTTTATAATATTAAGCTATAAAGATACATCAAAATACAGATTCTTCCAAAAACTTATTTATCAACACGGGTTTAGGCAAATCGTGGATAGATTTAATACTAAAAAAGCTAAAATCACCATTGTTTACAAGCTTTTCGGCTAATTCGTTCGATTCCAATACCCAGAATTTTACATAAAGGTTTTGGTGAGAAAGAATATGTTTATATTCATGAGATTCGGATTTTATAGTCGCGTTTTTTGCCAATTTTCCGTAATGTTTTTTGAGTAGTACTCCTACTTCTAAAAGACTGTTTTCCTCAATCAATGGAAACTCGTATAAACCTTGCCAAATATCTTTCGCACTACGAGCTTTCATTAAATACTTGTTTCCTGATTTTACTACTAAATAATGAAAATACCTGTTCGTTTTAACTGTCTTTTTTAATTTTACAGGCAATGTTAATTGTTCATTTTTTACAAACGCATAACACATGAAGGCCAAGGTACAGTCTTCACAGAGAGGTTTTTTAGGAGTGCAATGTAGTGCACCAAATTCCATGATAGCCTGATTATAAGTAGAGGAATCCTTAGAAGGAAGTAAGGTGTCGGCCATGGCTTGAAAAGTCTTTTGCCCAGCAGGGGAAGAAATATCATCCTTAATCCCAAACACACGTGAAAGCACTCTGTAAACATTGCCATCCACTACTGCAACTTTTTCATGATAAGCAAAAGAGGCAATGGCGGCAGCTGTGTATTTGCCAACTCCCTTCATTTTTATTAATTCTGCATAAGAACCTGGCATAATAGCCTTGTATTCGGATACGATCAGTTGGGCAGTATAGTGCAAATTGCGCGCTCTTGAGTAGTAACCTAGTCCTTGCCAGAGTCTTAGAATTTCTTTTTCTGGTGCCCTTGCAAGTACTTTTATGTCAGGAAAAGCCTCTAAAAATCGATGATAATAGGGTAATCCCTGAGCTACACGGGTTTGCTGAAGGAGGATCTCAGAGAGCCAGATCCTGTACGGGTCGCGCCCTTCGCGCCAAGGAAGGGGTCTTTTATTTTTGTTGTACCAGTTTATCAGTAGTTTACTAAAATCGTCCTTTTTCACGGTTCCTCCTTGTAAGATTTATATTAAGTTTGCAATATACTCTGGATTAATATTTTACGAAAATCTTTTATTTTAAATAACTTAAAATTACATTTGTATCAGAGTTTCAGGTATCACCAATATAAATATAATAAAAACAACAATGACAAAAGCAGAGGTAATTGCAACGATTGCAGAAAAGACAGGAATTGACAAAGCAGATGTATCGACAACTGTAGAGGCGTTTTTTGATGTAGTGAAAAATTCTATGTCAGAAGGAAACAATGTGTATGTGAGGGGTTTTGGTAGTTTTGTAAATAAAAAGAGAGCTAAGAAGGTAGCAAGAAATATCTCTAAAAATACTGCTATTATCATTGATGAGCATTTTATCCCAAGCTTCAAACCTGCTAAAGTATTTGTTGAACAAATCAAAACAAGCGAAAAAGTGAAGGTTGCTAACCATAACTACAAAGCCGAAGAAGAAGAAGTTGACTAGTAAATTAGTTTATTAGCTCATTTGAAGAGGAAGAAAATTTAAAAAATGTCAAAATCACAGATTATTATCATTATCACAGGTATTGTATCTGTGATTTTGCTTTTTAGCCTACCTAAGATTATTGTAAAAAGCGATAAGCAATTGTCTGCAGAGAAGCCTTTAACTCCTAAATCGACTCCAAAAGACGATCATGAGCCGGGTATGAAAGATATTCACAGTATGGAAGTCTCTGAAAGTGAGTCAAATACTATAGACAGACTTAGAAAATCCTTTTTAAGTGTTTCAAATAAAGAAAAAAAGACTAATTTTGCGGACTCTTTAATAAACGCTTTCCGCAAAATTCATCGTTACGATAGCGCGGGAAAATATTCAGAGTTGGTTTCAGAGATGAAACCTTCAGCATTAAACTGGGCCAAAACAGCCGATGTATACTTGGAAGCAGCAGATTTTGCTTCAGAGGAAAACAAACCGGCGTTTAACGAAAAAGCAAGAGGATACTTTACCAAAATACTTGATAAAGACCCTAAAAACTTAGACGTTAAATCAAAGATAGCCTTGACTTATGTTAGTGGTAAGAACCCAATGAAAGGGATCAAGCTATTACTGGAGATAATAAAAGAGGATCCTACTAATGAAAGTGCTCTTTATAATTTGGGAGTACTAGCAATACAGTCTGGTCAGCACGACAAGGCTGTAAAAAGATTTGAAGAACTGTTGGAGATAAATCCTAAACATTCAAATGCTCAATTTTACTTAGGTGTAGCTTGGGCCAATTTAGGAGATAAGACAAAAGCACTTGAATCTTTTAATAAAGCAAAAGAGCTTGACAACGACCCTGAATTTAGGGCAACCGTTGATAGTTACATAAAGGAATTGCAATAGTCCATTTAGGAAGTTGCAAAAAGAAGTAAAAACATATTAAATAATTTAAAACAAGTACTATTATGCCTTGCGGAAAAAAAAGAAAAAGACACAAGATCGCTACTCACAAAAGAAAGAAACGCCTTAGAAAAAATAGACATAAGAAAAAATAATTTTTTCTTAATCTAGATTATTTTAAGAGGTTATTGGCATAGACTCCAAAGTCGTATGACCAGTAACCCCTTTCACATTTTAAAAATTTTAAGGTGAGTACTGAATTATACATCAATTCTACTCCAAAAGGTGACCGTATTGCCCTTGTAAAAGATAAAAGGCTAATAGAATGTCATTTTGACGATAAAGGAAGTTCCTTTACCGTAGGAGATATATATCTGGGCCTTGTCAAAAAGGTCGTACCAGGTCTTAATGCAGCATTTATTGATGTGGGTTATGAAAAAGATGCCTTCCTCCATTATTTGGATCTTGGCCCTCAAATCCGCTCTTTAAATAAATATTCCAAAAACGTACAATCAAATCCAAAAAATGCCTCTTCAAAGCTAAACGGCTTTAAGATGGAAGGTGATATTGATAAAAATGGAAAAATTGTACAAGTGCTTACTAAAGGACAGCACATTTTGGTACAAATCGTAAAAGAACCTATTTCTAGCAAAGGCCCTCGTCTTTCTTGCGAGCTTTCTATCGCTGGACGTTATATTGTTTTGGTCCCTTTCTCTACAGCGGTAAGTGTTTCTAAAAAAATAGCATCCAAAGAAGAGCGCAATCGTTTGATTCGCCTAATGACTTCTATAAAACCAGAAGGCTTTGGAGTGATAGTACGCACTGTAGCCGAAGGTAAAGAGGTAGCCGAACTTGACAGAGATCTTAAGAATCTGGTTAAGAAATGGGAAGATGGAATTGAAAAACTTAAGAAAGCTCAACCTTGCGAAGTTGTAATAGGAGAGCTAGACCGAGCTGCTTCTATCTTGCGTGATATGTTGAATGAAAGTTTTGACAGCATAACAGTAGATACGCAAGAGGCTTTTGACGAAACGCGCAATTACCTTAGAGCAATTGCTCCTGATAAAGAAAAAATTCTTAAACTTCATAATAATAAAATTAAACTGTTTGAAGTAGCGGGTATTGAAAAACAGATTAAAACCCTTTTCGGGAAATCTGTAAGCTTACCAGGCGGTGGTTATCTAATCATAGAGCATACGGAAGCGTTGCACGTGGTTGATATCAACAGTGGAAATAAATCGAATGCAGAGTCGAACCAGGAAGATACTGCTATGACTGTAAACATTGAGGCTGCTAAAGAAATGGCACGTCAACTTCGTTTACGTGACATGGGTGGTATTATTGTGGTCGACTTTATTGATATGAAGCGTATGGAAAACCGCAAACATATCTACGAACGCATGAGAGACGAGATGGCTTCAGACAGAGCTAAACACGTGATCTTGCCGCTTTCAAAATTTGGCTTAATGCAAATCACTCGTGAGCGTGTAAGGCCAGAAGTGAATATCAAAACAGTCGAAGTTTGCCCTACCTGTAACGGTGTAGGTGTAATAAGCGCTAGTATTGGTATCCCCGATATGATTGAAAATAATCTTGATTTTATCATCAACAAACAGAACGAAAAAAGTCTTACACTTTTAGTTCACCCTTTCCTTTTCACACACTTCACTGCAGGTTTCCCATCTATCCGCATGAAATGGTTATTCAAATTCAAAACTTGGATTACAATTGAAAAAGATTCGTCTTTTGCACTTACTGAATTCCGTTTTGTAAGTAAGCAGGGGATAGATATTGAGGTGAATACTGTTCAGCAGTAGTATTGAGATATTAGTTTTTAGTATTGAGTCGGATCGGGATAGAAGATACTAGATGCTAGATAAAAAATCGCTAATTTAATTTATAGTCTTTTAAGGGCTGACAATTTTTTTGTCAGCCCTTTTGTTTTTATTTCTGTTTTTGTGTTCTATATTCCTATTTACTAAACAAAATCTACATATATAGATTTTAAAATAGTGCATGGAGCTACAAAGTACTTTTATTATATAAAAGATTAGCAAAAAATATCAAACATAATTTGAAATTAATATAACTTTAGTTTTTACGATCGAATGAATATATTCGATACCGCATAAAATAGTTTAAATGTACACTTTAAAAAAAATGACAATAAGATGAAAAATGTTTTAACCTATTTTACCGCTATTTTGATCTTGGTTTTATTGATTTCATGTGGTGGAGGGCAAAAAGAAGATAAACCTGAAATAACAAATGAGACACCTACAGCACTTCAAGATAATAAAATCGAAATAAAAAGTTATAGCCGTTCAGCGGATTTAACAGAAGAACTTTATCAAGAGTTGGTTGATAAAAATGCAGCTTTAAAGAAATTAGAGGAGGATGTCGAAGCCTCTAGAACTGCCCCCAACGAACTAATCGAAAAAATTAACAATTATGAATCAAAATCAAATTCCTATTATAGTTCTGCCACTTATAAAGCAACTGCAATTACTGACAGTATATTGAAAAGTAAAATTATTGCACTTATTACTAGTAGCAATAAAAAAAATTCAACTAAGGTTTCAAAGCTAAATTCATTGTTAAAAAAAATGTCTCAAAATAGTGTAATAATAAATGACTATCACGCAGTCTTAAAAATAGTTTTGACGTTACCACTCATTGAGAAATATCAAAAAGAAAATATTCCTAATGAAAAAGTATTTAAAGAATTAATAAATAACCAAGAAACACTTATTGGGAAAGTCGACAGTTTAACGCCTAATTATTAGAACAAAAAATATATTGGTTTAGAAATAATTTACCACAACAAAAATATGGAAACAATACTACTAGAAAAGGATATAAAAGTATTTTATGTAACTGCAGAAACATTTCCTGACAGCGTTCCAGAGGCCTACCAAGAGCTAAATTCACGCATTACAAATTTAAGTGAGCGAAAATATTTTGGAATTTCTCAACCAAATCAAGAAGGGGTTATTATATACAAAGCCGCTGCAGAAGAGCTTGAAGTTGGAGAAGCAGAAAAATATGGTTGTGAAGTTTTTACGATTAAGAAAGGAAAATATATCAGTATAGAAATAAAAAATCACATGCAAGATCCGTTAAGTATTGGTAATGCATTTCAACAATTGATTGCCCTTCCTACTATTGACCCACAAGGATATTGTTTGGAATGGTATCTGAATTATACTGACCTAGATGTAAAATGCATGGTTGGTTTAATAGAATAAAATAAGAATTAATAAGTCGACAAACCTACGAAATACTTATCTTTTTACCTCGACCCATCCTTGAAATACGCCACAACTTCCACCTGATTCGATTTTGTAAAAATATACACCTTCGCTAAGATTACTTGCATCCCATTCGTTTCTATAATTGGTATTTTCAAATACTCTATCTCCCCACCTATTAAATATTTGTATACGACTTCCTGAAAATAAATTTTCTATCTCAAACCTATCGTTATGATTGTCTGCGTTTGGAGTGATTAGATTAGGTACGAATATGTTTCTTACTTTAATAAAATAAGTTGTAGTGGTGGTACATTGATTTTGTGGATTAGTGACTTGGAGCGTTAAGTAAGTGTCTTTGGTTAGCCCTGAGAGGGAAGGAGCTTTTTCTGTCGAGCTAAAATTTCCACTTTCACTAAGCCATCTGTATTCATAATTGTCGTTCAATAAAGATAATTTAGGAAAAACTTTAAGGCTTTTATTTTCACAAATTAGCGCTGAGTCTTCCGTTATCTGATGGTCAGAAGTAATATTGGCTACAAATAAAGGAGGAATTTTGGGATATAAAGTATCCGTTTGAAGGGTGGCATACCACCATGTGTTTACAGTTCTATTATTTCCAAAATATACGCTATCTATTGGAGGCAATGCTTTAACGGAATCTTTTTTAATAAGTGCCCATCCATGACAACCTCTTGAATTTAGTGTATCAGGGAGACATCCCTCCAATTCTTTCGTGCCATTTATTATGCCACTATCGTCCCAGAAAAGTTGAAGCGTTTTTTCTCAGGTACTACCATCTCAACGATATATCCATTTGGATGTCCTTCCACATCGTATAGTGGTAAATGAGTTAAACCCTTTTGAAATTTGACGATAGCCATAAATGGAATAGTTGAATTTATTTTTTCTCCTAAACCATTTTTTCCGTCCCACAACAAGCAGTTTTGTCCTGAAGTAGTGACACTTTTACTTAATAAAACATCTCTAGAATTAGCTTGATAGCCTGATTCATTATTTAATTCTAATAACAATTCTATATAACCAGCAGAAGTAGTAGTTACGTTAAAACAAAAACCATTTCCAGAGCATTTTAAATCGGGACTAGCCAACAATATCCCATTTTCTCCAGGCTTAAAAACAATTGGATCAGGGTAGGTAAGGAAAATTTTGTATTGCGGGTATGTGAAATTTCCATCAAGGGATTGTCGATTTTCAAATGGAGTACCTGTGTTTTTTGTACCTGTCTGATTGCTCGATACTACGAAGCCATGGGGTTTCATTCCATTGAAATTTACTTTTGTAACAATACCATCATCTGCATAAATAAAAAGGCTAGCAGTAAAAATATTATTCCCCCCTTGTGTTGTAAAATCCCATGCTCTAGACCATACTCTACCTTCAATTGTTTGATGTGCATTTTTATCAATGATGGAAAGGTCAAAAAAATTGAAGATATGTTTGATTTTTAAAGAGTCGAATGGATTGATCAAAGTTGGGTGCCCCACATTAAATTCAATGTAAAAATCACCGTTTGATGTGGGGTTGAAAACAAGTGGTGTATATCCAAGTGGTGCATTTATTTCAGGAAGTTGATGAGGTCCATTTATAGAGTTACTGTAGGTACTTATAAAACCAGCGCCAGACTTAGGGACAAGGCGAGGTGCACAGACGACATTTCCATCCTTGTCTTTTATTCTAAAATAAATGGTATCCTTATATTGATCCATATTAAAACCAGTCATCACTATTTCCGTTCGGAAATCAAGAATAGTGAAATATAGTCGTTCGTTTGAATCAGCCTCGTAAGTGGCAAATTTTCTAAGGGGACCTGTTCCATCACTTCTATCATATAGTTGAATAGAATTTTTTTCAGTAATGGTTTTACGGAGTTGTTTTGTGCCTTCAGCGAATAAACCATTCGTGAAGTACAATAGTAACAAATAGGTGGTTATTGTACTTTTCATACAATTAGTTGTTATTTATTGTTATTATGTATCTGATATTCAGGTAAATATATAAAAGAAAATTC
>JANOTP010000212.1:0-22501 GCA_031416415.1 Cytophagales bacterium
TGTATAAACAAACAGCCACAAGGATTGGCAAAAAAAATGAGAAAGAAAACTTTGCTACGCAGAGACAGCGTAGCTATTGACTTTCAAATCATTAATACCTTAGGTTGACGGCTATGGAGCTTTTCTCCTGCAACATATTTCTACGCAGAACTACTGCACCCGCTGGCAAACATTTTAAATACCTTAAAAATTATAAGAATAGCCAACCATGAAACTTATAACCCTATAATCAATTTGAAATGAATTTTCTAGATAAGATTCCGATTCCAAAATAGGATCATAAACAGTCACTTTAGTTTTTTTATAATTTAGAGTACTATTTATAAAATCTGCATCCAGTATTATATTACTCCTAGTAGTTAGGTAAGTTTTAATTTGAAAACCAGCCATAGCGCACCAAGTGGTAACGTTTGTTTTATCAAAAGTTGTTCGTGCTGAAAGAGAACCATTCATATACAGCTCAGCTTTTATATCAGGCAATGAGGATCTTATAATACCCACTCCAACCTTTGGCACAAAATAAATTCTTTTATTACCAAAGAGATCTAAATAATAACTAAAGCCTCCCAGCACTATTTTATTTTTGTATTTTTTACTAGTGACAACATAATTTACAATCCCACCAGTTGCCTCTTCAAATATTTTTTCTGAGATATCACCAAATTCCTTTGTGTTATAGCCATTCACGGAATACCTAGTTAAAAGCAAAAACTTAAGGCTTTTAAATACTGGCAATTCCGTCTGAATTCCTAAACAAAAATCGGGCATCGCAAAACCCGACTTTCCTTTATCAATATCTGTGGAGGCGTAGGTCGACACTGGTAGGTTATATCCAATTTGTATCCCGACACTTCTGTTAAAATAATTTTGTGCACTAGCTGAAACTATGCAAAAGAAAAGGCTTGCGACTATAAAGTATACTATTTTCATATAGGAGTAACTGTTATATTAAATCCAGATTTAACAATTATTAAATCCAAGTTTATATTAGTATCAGGATAAGCTGGAGGTGAAACAAATGTTTTTTCAAGTTCATATCGGAAGAAAGGATTGGCTTCGTAATAAATAACATATCTATATTTTATAGTATTTGAAACAGAAGGGAATGACGGAGAAAAATTTTCGTAATAATTATAACCTAAGTAATAATCGGAATTTATTTTAGAGGGATCAAACAGAATTGATTCAAAGGCATCTGTATTCAGAGATTTTTGAATATCAGTTCCAGAAGCATAAAGATCCATATCAATAGCAGAAGACGTATAGTCCGGCGTGTTATCAACTAACCATTCCATATTCACAACAAAGTCATTCAGTAGAGCACCCTTAACACTTACATCTATATTAAAAACCGATCCCATTGTAAAATCAGAATTACGAATAGTTGTAACAGGAAACTGAAGTAACCTGAAAGAATAAGTATTTTTTTGAATTTGGTAATCCAAGGTAGCAAAATAATTAACAAAGGTCTTCGAGGCAAGACTTGTATTATAAATAAAACTCCCATTTATTGTTTGAGATTCAGCACCCTCACAGGTAATAGTAAACGTATACTCTATTGTTACCTTACCAGAAAGACTACTACCCAGGTACCCTAGACCATTTACAGCTACGCCGATGTATTTTCTGGTATCATTAAGCTGAATAGGAGCTCTTGGAAAATCTATACTTTCAGATTTATTTAATTTTCCCAAAGAGGAGAGCAAAACGGGACTGCCTTTCCAATCGTTTGGTTTTGTAACATACGTCGATTGAAAAAATGAATTTTCAGTCATTTTGCTTGTATCACTCACATAGAGATCACAATTAATATAATTATACCCATCTGAAAAACCATTTACCTTCCAGGTAAGTTCTACTTTCAAGCTTCTGTTAAAGCCGTCTACAAAGACAAAATGTTTCAGATCATTCTGGGGCTCTATCTTATCCTTTTTACATGAAAAAAGAAGCAAAAATATAAGTGGAAGAAACTTGTACATAACTTAAATTTTTTTCGTCTTAAATTTATATAACCCAACCGAACAACCTACAAAAAAAACAGATGGTTTAATATCCAGAGATTTCATATAAGAATAAGTATACTCTTGCTTTTGTATAAGAGAATTAAAGGTATAAGTATACCCAACCATACAGTCTAGTCTTCCAAATAAGGTTAACGAAGCTGTTAAAGAATTATCAACTAAAATTTTATTTGGTGTATCATACTGAAGTGGAGTTGAATATTTATCTCCTTTAATACGGGGAGAAGAGATCAGATAATTAAAGCCTGCTCTATACTGTACTGATAAATAATTGGTGATGTAGTATTTAAAAGCAATTGGGACCGACACATAATGAAATTTAATAACATCATATTCATCATAGGCCTCTTTCCTAGTTATATTATCATTAAGATGATAGTCCCGTATATATGTCATAATATCACTGGAATACAAATCCCCTTCCTCTCCTAGCCCTGATGTAGAACCTGACATAAAATACCCGCGATAAAATAAGCCAAATGAATAGGATTTATCAAAGCCTATTTTCTTTTCTACCTCTAAACCAGTGTAAATATTATTACCAACATAAATCGTTTTATTTTCAGGACTTCTTCCAAAAAACTCCAGACGGTATTTTAGAAATGACTGCGCTGACACTTTAAAGGAAAGCAAAACCAATACAATTATTATCTTCGTTTTCATTTCTAATAACCTTTAATCACAAATGCTCCCCAATACTTTGGCTCCTTATATTCTTTCTTAATCTCCTGTTGGGCCAAATCAAATGCTTCAAAAACTGGAATTTTATTAAACAGGTTTATGTAAAATACTTTCATAAGTTTCGAAGTCACCTCATCGTCTACTTTGAATAGACTCATAATAATATAATTTACACCTGCTATCTGAAATGACCTTTGTAATCCCCATACCCCTTCACCATCGGTGGTCTCACCTAACCCAGTCTCACAAGCCGACAACACCACAAGATAAGTTTCGGACAAATTAAGACCAGATGCCTCATAGGCTGTAAGTAATCCATCTTCACTTTGATTCTTAGGAATTGTTAAGAGCAATCCTGAGTTCAGCATTGGATTATCATTGGAGTTTACCTCAAAAAAACCATGTGTTGCAAAATGGATTACAGAAACGGACTCCAATTTTTTAACATTAATCTCATGGGCATCAGCTGACAAATAGGTATGGTACTTAACATCAGAAGGAAGATATTGCGTAATATAATTTATTTCCTTCTCCGTTCCTGGTAGATCCACAGGATTAGAAGATTTTGACCTTTTATAATAATCTGAATAACCAGAAAAATCAGGCCTTCCAAAAAAAGCAATATCCTTTATTTTATATTCCTTACCGGAAACTTTTAAAATTTCTTTTGGTGTAGTAATGTATCTGATCTTATATTTATCATAAAGATAAGTACTATCATAAAGCGTGGAAATATTTATAAGATTATAAATCCCATCGGAACAAAAAATAATATTTTTCTTTTTTATGTATTTTTCAAAAACACCAAAATAAATTTCATAAAGCTTAGGAAGCATTTCATTAAACTTAACAGCATTTCGATAGGCTGTATAATACTTCCCATCCATCTCTTTGTCATCAGCAAAACAAATTTCGAATTTTTTATTGTCATCGGATGTAATAAAATAGGCATAGCCATAATTACCTGAAAGGGTGATTTGTGTCACTGAATCTTTCCCTTTATTTTCCTTTACATATTTCAGCTCAGGTATGCTATACTTTAAAACATCCACCATCTGAAAGTCCTTTGGCACAGATTCTAATATTTCTTTCTGAGTTATAATTTTCTCTTCTTTGATATCAAGCTTAGACAATAAGCGCTTTTCTATTATTTTAATACTATCAATCAAAATGGCGATAATTGAATTTGTTTTTCCATTCTTATTTATAAAAAACGATAATTGATTTTTGAAGATCTTCATTTTTTTATAATCACGGATAATTGAGCTATCCTTGCTCGAGTAAATTTTATCGACAAACTTCATAGAAGAGTTCAACAACGCCCCTTTTGTATTAATATTTAATTCATAAAGCTTTTTGATATCGGAGGCATTACTCACTTTTTTTAGATTATAGATATAAAAAGCTTTTACATAATCAATAGAGAATTTATTAGCGTTGTAATAATATTCTCTTTCGTATTCGGAAAGAAAAGGAAGATTTTGATTCAATAAGGTAAAAAAAGCTATAGACGACTTGTCAAACTCTGCAGCAGCTGCGGATAGATTATCCATCGCCCAGTAAATAAGTCCTCTGCTTGCATATAGTCCAGGGTCTACATATCCTGTTTTTTGAATTTTCTTATCATAAATATTGATTGCTTTTGTATTCCATACTAAGGCATTTTCAAGATCAAAGAGATTTCGATAACTTTCAGAAATAGTTTTTGCTGAATGAAGTAATCCAAAATTATTTTCACCCTTCCACCCTTTTGACCAGCGATGGTGATGGATACGTTCTCCTTTAAGTGCCAATTCCAATGCTTTTTCAGCTTGCCCTTTCACAAGATATATTCTTGCAAGTTGCGTATACGAATCTGCCAGTTTATCATAATCAGAACCATCAAAATAATTATTTTTGATGAGCAGAATATATTTCCTATAAAAATATGCTGAACTATCAAGATCTTTTTTACTAAAATGATATTTTGCAATTGTATAATATGTTCTGTGCCCATAAGAAGAATACTTATTTATCTTATTCTTCCTAGAAACAAGATTTTTATCAAGTATCTTCTTAGACGCTTCAAATTCACCTGTTGATAATTTCAACTCGGCAAGAATATCATTCGCATTAAGCTGAATCTGTACAAGATCTTCACCAAACCCCGGAAGAGATTTATGACCCTCTACTATACTATCTACGGAATGAAAATATTTTACTGCTTTTGAAAGATCCCCCTTAGAAAAATTAATATCCCCCAGCAAATAATATACCCAAGTAGTACGCGTAAGATATACGCCTTTGTTCATACTCTTCTGATAAGTAGTTAACTGAGCAAGCTGATCAAAACAATATTTTTCTGCTGTGTTAAAATCAGATTTATTCACAAACCTGTACATTGACTTAATGCTATTATTCTGGCTGTATCCGTAAATTGCAGTAAAAAACAGGACTACACTAAAAACGTATTTATACATTACAATTCAAATGCAAAATTCTACCTACTGCAATGTACTTCATTGTCGTTCTATGATTAATATTAAATAATTGTTTGTCCATTAGCTTCTAACTTAACGTTAGACAAATGCTAACTTACTCAAATTAGGCGACTAATCAACGATTTAGTATTTATAATTCAGAAAAGCTGGCAAGTTATTAACATACAGGATAGAAAATTAATTCTTGGTTGCCCACTGGCAAGTCTCTCTAATTGTGTCAGCTGGGGAATAATCAAATCTTATTATAAATATTAACAATATTTGGTAATAAAGAAACCAAAAAAACCATCCGCTATTACTATTCATTTACTTTTTTAATACTAATTTAACACTTTAAAATCAGTTTCTATAAAATTCACTCGACGTTACTATGAACAAATCAATCATCATCTTACTTTCTTTACTATTATCTTTCTCAACAGGATATTCTCAAACAAAATTTGGAATAAAAGCAGGAATGAATATCTCAAATGCACACTTTGAATTTAATTATTTAAGCAACTATACTAATAAAATAGCTTATAATGCAGGTGTATTGAGCGAAATTACAATTTCTAAATTATTTATTTTTAGACCTGAATTAATCTATTCAAAAAAAGGATTTGGGTTCCCCTCAGCAGGAACCAGTGGAAGCGGTAATTTAAATTATCATTACATAAACATGCCAGTACTTTTAGGAATTAAACCTATCAAACAACTATCTATTTTACTTGGACCAGAATTTGGCTACTTATTAAAAGCAATTTCTCGATTTGACAAAGTCAATCATGATGTTTCACAAAATTTTCAAAAAGTTGACTTAGGATTAAGTGCGGGACTTTGTTATTATATTAAATCAAATTTTGCTGTAGAAATGAGGTATACAAAAGGATTCAACTTGCTACTTAAATCACTTACTTGGACGGACTCTAATGGAAATTATTTAAGTACAACAAGAAGTGGCAATAACAGGCTCTTTCAAATAGGCTTTATTTATTACCCCTTTTTAAATAACTCAAAAAATCAATCACCTCCTAAATAAATCTTTTCTGAGAAAAGGCTTTCCCTGAGCCTGATTTAAGATATCGTTCAAATTCGAATGCCTTATATTTATCCGAAAAAGCAATACAGGTAATGAGATTAAAAGGCAACCTAGACTTAGTATAACTCACTTCTCCTTTTTTATGACTATTCAACCTGTTTTTCAAATTAGAGGTACAGCCAGTATAAACAGTACCGTCCTTGCACTTTAATAAATAAACGTAATAAAATTTTGAAGTTTCCATAAATAAAAATTTAGTTAAAAAAATTTAAGTGGAGATTCTCCACCTTAGCCCAACGACAAAGGCTATAATAAAAAAGGTCGTTTAAAATTACAGCCCTCCTACGCTGAAGCTTCGGAGGGCGATGCCCCATAACTTCTTTGAAGTAGTCAATCACGAGTGGACAGTGTCCACCTTAGCCCAACGACAAAGGCTTTTATAAAAATCGTTGTATAAATCAACGGCCCTCCTACGCTAAAGCTTCGGAGGGCGATGGTGGAGCTGCAGGGATTCGAACCCTGGTCCAGACAAGATAAATAATGGGCTTTCTACATGCTTATTCTTTGTTTGTTGTCGGGAGCACGCAGAACAAAGACACTCAACGTACACCTTAGATATTGGTTTCTCATTCTAGTGACAACATCATACACTAAAACCAGTTTCCCTTACGACACCTCTATATCAGCTCCGGGAAACGGGGAACCGAGAGATGCTTGCAATTGCGAAATACCTAGATTAAGCAGCAAGGGCATAAGATTGCTCTTCGCCAATTATAGTTGTGAAAGTTTTATTTCCGGGTAATACTAACAACACCCGACATGCTTACACACTTTTACACATGCTGTCAATTCCGGTCAGCCCCATGTTGTATGTTTAAAGTTTAAGGTTCAAAGTTTAAGGTTTAGGGTAAAATAATTGGATTTAACTTTTAACTTTTAACTTTCTACTTTTTACCTTTGAGTACAAATATAGCAAAACTTACCATAATGCTTAAATCTACTTTAAAGTACTTAACAATTTTTTGTCTGGCATTGGTTCCTTTTCTTGCAACTGCCCAGATCGCTAACATCGAAAAATTTAGACTAGATAAAGACACCGCCAATCTTTGGCTAGGAAATGCAGGACTTGGCTTCTCTAGCAAAAAACAAAAAAATACAGTAAACGAATACAATGTCTATTTCAATTTAGTTTACCTATCCAAAAACCACAGCTATATGACCTTGAATTATTCTGACCTTCAGCAGGTAGACAAATTCCGGTACATAAGTGAAGGTTATACTCATTGGAGAATTAATTTCCTTAGAAAAAAACGAATCTCTTACGAACCCTTTGTTCAGTTTCAATACGACAAAGGACGGGGCTTGCTTAAGAGGAACCTCTACGGCTTTAGCTTCCGCCTTAGTTTATTAAAATTTAAAAAAGAAAAAGACAAACTTGATATTGGGATCAGTACTGGGGCAATGTACGAAGATGAAGTATGGACTGGCAAAGTATTGCGCTTCGGCATTGACGGAGACACTATTCGTGCGGCTACTCAATTTGTTAAAAGCACGAGCAATTTATTTGTCCGCGCATCATTACACGAAAAAATCACCCTCTTTACAAGTGTATACTACCAAGCTCGTTTTGAAAAATTCACCAAACCTAGAGTGGTTTCCGACATCCAATTGGTTTTCAAAGTAACAAAGGTACTTTCCATGAGCACTGGATTTGTATCCACTTATGATTCTTATCCAATTGTAGAAGGAAATATTTTCACTTATAAACTGTCAGGAAGTTTTCTATTCAAATTAAATTAACCAACTGAAAAACATACATTTGTAAGTCTATATTGAAGCATTGCAAAAGATATGGATAACTATTCCTATAAAATTATAAAAAGATAAAGGTGGTTTAAGTAAATTGCGCAGATGGAAAATTTTGTTGTATCGGCACGTAAATACCGCCCCTCTACTTTTGAAAGTGTAGTGGGTCAGTCGCACGTTACGACCACACTTAAAAATGCCATTAAAAACAATCACGTTGCACAAGCTTTTCTTTTCTGTGGGCCACGTGGAGTGGGCAAAACCACCAATGCAAGAATACTAGCGAAGGCTATTAACTGCCTAGACATAACAGCAGATACAGAGCCTTGCAACAAATGTGCTTCTTGTGTTAGCTTCAATCAAAGTGCATCGTTCAGTATATTTGAGCTCGATGCAGCCTCCAATAACTCTGTAGACGATATTAGAAACCTTGTGGATCAGGTAAGAATACCACCACAAACAGGGAAATACAAAGTATATATTATAGATGAGGTGCACATGTTGTCTACGGCGGCTTTTAACGCTTTCCTTAAGACCTTAGAAGAACCACCTCCGTACGCAAAATTCATACTTGCGACTACAGAGAAACATAAAATACTTCCTACCATTTTATCCCGTTGTCAAATTTTTGATTTCAACAGAATATTGGTAAAAGATATGTCTGAACATTTGGCTTCTATTGCTATCAAAGAAAAGATAACTGTAGAGCCAGCAGCCCTTCACCTTATTGCTCAAAAAGCAGATGGTGGGCTGAGAGATGCACTTTCCATGTTTGACATGATTGTTACTTTTTGCGGCAATAATGTTACCTACAAAGCAACAGCAGAGAATCTGCATATTTTGGATTACGATTATTATTTCAAAATATCAGAATTACTTTATGCAAAAGACCAATCAAATGTTCTGCTTACGTTTGACGAAATCCTTCGAAAAGGATTTGATGGGCATCATTTTTTAGTAGGTCTTGGCGAACATTTCCGTAACCTTCTTGTAAGCAAAGACGCTGCTACAATTAAACTTATGGAAGTAGCAGAAGACATACAGAAAAAATACCAAGCTCAAGCAAGTGAAATTCCAGTAGGTTTTTTATTGTCAGCCTTAAACATTTTAGGTCAAGCAGATATTCATTATAAGGCTAGCAAAAACCCTAGATTGCTTGTTGAATTAGCGCTATTAAAAATCGCATACCTTACGGAAGCTATACTGTTAGCACAAGGACTTGCTTCTGGAGAATTAAAAAAAAAAGTAACGACGTAAGTCCTACCGAAAATAACACTTCTCAAAACACAAGCCCTACTCCTAGTTCGCTAAAAATAACGGCAACTCTACCTCCTACTAACAATCAACAAACCATTACTGTCATTCCTAAATTGGAAAAAACAGAATTGAAATCCAATGGCTTAAAACTTCCTTCTCTTACTTCGTTTAAAAACCCTTTACAAACAAACGAAGAGAAAAAAACCATTGTTGATACTGGCACTAGGATTAACAAGCCCTTCGTATTGGAAGACTTGAAAAAATATTGGTCATTGTTTGCAGAAAAATACAAGGCAGAAGGTAGGTCAAGTGAGTATGTTATACTTGGGAATAGGGAATTAAATCTTGAAGAAGATTATACTATAAAACTACATTTAGATAACTTAGTTCAAGTAGACCAACTGAATGCTTTTAAGCCAGAACTCCTAGATTATTTGAGAAAAAGTTTAAGTAATTCCCTTATTATGCTAGAGTTATCGGTCATGGACAAACCATTGGAGCGGAAACCATATTCTCAATCAGAAAAACTTCAGCACATGATAGAAAAATATCCAATAGTAGCAGAACTCAAAAAAAGACTGGGACTAGATATGGATTATTAGAAAATTTTGAATTGTGACTTTTGATTTTTAAATTGTAGTGTTAAGTTCTTAATCTTTATTATTTTATAACCTGAGTAAATTTTAACTAACGAGTAACCGATTGAATTTTAACTAACCTCATGAAAAAAATAACCTACTTATTCTTCGGAATATTATTCATCACTGTTTCTACTTTATCTTTCGGTCAGACTGATAAATACAAACTTCAACAAGGTATTAGCAGCGGAATCCCTTACAAATCTTACACTAACGACCCTCTTGGTGTTCGTGTTTATACGTTAAGCAATGGGCTTACTGTTTATCTTTCTGCCTATAAAGATGCGCCAAGAATCCAAACCTACATTGCAGTTCGTGCTGGTAGCAAAAATGATCCTTCTGACGCTACAGGACTAGCTCATTACCTAGAACACATTCTATTTAAAGGCACATCCAAAATAGGCACTCAAAACTGGGACAAAGAAAAAGTATGCCTTGATAATATTGAAAAATTGTATGAATTGTATCGTAGAACTTCAGATGCAAAAACTAGAGATATTATCTACCATGCAATAGACAGTGTTTCAATTGTAGCTTCCTCCTACTCCATCGCTAATGAATACGACAAGCTGTTAAGTACCATTGGTGCTGACGGAACCAATGCCTATACCTTTTTAGAGCAAACGGTTTATGTGAACGACATACCTTCCAATCAAATAGCCAAATGGGCAGAAATAGAAGCAGAGCGTTTCGGACAAGTAGTTCCAAGATTGTTCCACACAGAGCTTGAAGCTGTTTATGAAGAAAAAAACAAAGGGCTTGATCAGGACAGACGTAAAGTTTGGGAGATGACAATGGCTACTCTTTTTCAAAAAAACACCTACGGAACCCAGACTACTATTGGAACTATAGAACATTTAAAAAATCCTTCTATTACTGAAATTAAAAAATATTTCAACACTTACTATGTACCAAATAACATGGCTATTTGTATGAGTGGAGATCTTGATTTCGACAAAACCATTGCACTTCTTGAAAAACAGTTTAGCAAATTAAAACCGGGTACAATTCCTCCCTACACACCAGGTAAAGAAGCTCCAATTGCAGCTCCAATAGTTAAAGATGTATTTGGACCAGATGCAGAAAGTGTTTCGATTGCATTTAGATTTAACGGAGTTAAAAAAGCAGAAGGACAAACAAAATCTTCTTTAGATCCTTATTATATAAAAATGATTTCAATGTTATTGACCAACGGCCAAGCGGGTTTAATTGATTTGAATCTAAATCAACAACAAAAACTCATTGGAGGTTATGCTTATGATATGGGCTTTAACGATTATTCTGTTTTTTCAATGGGAGGAAAACCACGCGAAGGACAATCACTAAATGAAGTGTCCAATCTATTGATTAGTCAATTAGATTCTATAAAATATGGCAAGTTCGACGAATGGCTTATCTCTGCAGTAATCAACGATTATAAAACTTCTAAGATGAAAGAATACGAAAGCAACCGCTCTCGTGCAGATGCCTTTGTCGATGCTTTTATATCTGGCAGAAACTGGAACGATTATTTATCGGAAATAGACATTTTACAAAAAATGACAAAAGCAGACATTGTACTTTTCGCTAAAGAAAATTTTTCTAAAAATTATATTGTCATTAATAAAAGAAAAGGAGTTGACACTACTATCCAAAAAGTACCTAAACCAAAAATATCTGCTGTAGAACTAAATAGAGATAAGCAGTCTGATTTCTACACACAATTGATTGCAAAAAAATCAGAATCAATAACACCTGTATTTATTGATTTCACAAAAGATTTAAGTATTACAAGTTTTAAAAATAATCCAGATGTCTTGTACAAACAAAATACAGAAAATGGATTATTCAGTCTTTCTTTTATCTGGGAAAGCAAAGGATATTTAGATCCTAAATATGGTTTTGCAGCTCGATACCTTGATTACCTTGGCACATCAAAACTTTCTGCAGAAGAATTAAAAAAAGAATTCTTTAAACTTGGTTGTAGCTATTCGGTTTCAGCGGGTGGAGAAATGATCAACGTTAGTCTTTCTGGATTAAGTGAAAATTTCAACAAAGCGCTTAAACTATTAGAAGCATTATTACAAGACCCAAAAGCGGACGAAGCTGCTTTGAAAAACCTGGTAGCAGACATTTTAAAACAAAGAGCTGATAACAAATTGAACAAAGATATTATTTTACGAAGCGGACTCGCAAATCATGTAAAATATGGCGTTGACAATCCTTTTAAATATTTTATTCCAGAAGAAAAATTAAAAACGATTAGCTCAAGCGAATTAATTGATATAATAAAATCGTTTAAAAAATACCAACACAAAGCGCTTTATTATGGTCCATTAAAAAAAGAACTTTTAATTTCCACCTTAGAAACTACCCATCGTAAATCTGGTGAATTCAGTTTCCTTAAGCCTGGAAAAGTATTTGTTCCTCAAGAAATAAAAGAGACACAAGTGTATTTTGTAAATTACGATATGGTACAGGCCGAAATAATTTTCTTGAGTAAATCATCAAATTATGACAAATCAATTATACCGGCGACCGCTCTTTTCAATGAGTACTTTGGTGGAAGTATGGGTTCGTTAGTATTCCAAGAACTCCGTGAGTCTAGGGCATTAGCCTATTCAGTGCGGTCTAAATACGAAACTGCCTCTAAAATAGAAGATCCAAATTATATTTCTTCTTATATAGGTACACAAGCAGACAAGTCAATAGAAGCGATCGACGGGCTAAGCGAATTATTAGACAAAATGCCAAAATCTGACGTATTGTTTGAGACTTCAAAACAATCGCTTATTGAAAGCATCAGTACTACTAGAATTACTAAATCCAATATTTTAACAACCTACGAAGCATCACGCAAATTAGGTTTAACGTATGACATCCGTAAAGACATTTATGATCAAGTGAAAAACTTTAACTTTGAAAACATAAAAGCATTTCAAGAAAAATACATCAAAGAAAAGCCTAAAGCGATACTTGTAATTGGGTCCAAAGATAAGATCGACTTAAAGAAACTGTCAAAATATGGCAAGGTTACTGAGATGAAAATCGACGAACTCTTCGGGTATTAGGTAGATTTTATGTATAAGAATCAATATTTTATATAACTTTCTTGCTTGAAGACTATAAGTTTGTAAAATTCTTTGACTATTAAGCGAGTTATGACTAATATTGAATTATATATTAGTTTAATACAATATTATAGTAATAATTAAATCCTCTAAATAAAATGAGCAAAATTAAAGTGGCTAATCCAGTTGTAGAACTGGATGGAGATGAAATGACCAGAATCATCTGGAAATTTATTAAAGATAAATTAATCCTTCCCTATTTGGAAGTTGATATTAAATATTATGATCTAGGTATGGAGCATCGTGATGCGACCAGCGATCAGGTAACTATTGATGCAGCAGAGGCGATTAAAAAATATAGTGTAGGTATTAAATGTGCTACAATCACTCCTGATGAAGCACGTGTAAAAGAATTCAACTTAAAACAAATGTGGAAATCACCAAACGGTACCATCCGTAATATTCTTGATGGTACAGTTTTCCGTGAGCCAATCGTTTGTAAAAATGTACCAAGATTAGTTCCAAACTGGACTGCTCCTATTGTAGTAGGTCGTCACGCATTTGGTGATCAATATAAAGCAACTGATTTCGTTGTGCCTGGAAAAGGAAAACTTACTATCAAATTTGAAGGTGAGGATGGAAAAGTAATAGAGCACGAAATATATAAATTCCAAGGTGCTGGTGTAGCAATGGGAATGTACAATACAGACGAATCTATTAAAGGATTTGCACATTCTTGTTTCAATACTGCGTTAACAAAAGGGTGGCCTTTATATTTGTCTACTAAAAACACCATTCTTAAAAAATACGATGGTCGCTTTAAAGATATCTTTGAAGAAATATACAACAACGAATACAAAGCTAAATTTGAAGCTGCAAAAATCACCTACGAACATAGACTGATTGACGACATGGTTGCTTCAGCTCTTAAATGGAACGGAAATTTTGTTTGGGCATGTAAAAACTACGACGGAGATGTACAGTCAGATACGGTAGCACAAGGATTCGGTTCTTTGGGACTTATGACTTCTGTTTTAGTAACTCCAGATGGAAAAACAATGGAATCTGAAGCTGCCCACGGAACAGTAACACGTCACTACAGAGATCATCAAGCAGGCAAGCCTACTTCTACTAATCCTATTGCTTCTATCTTTGCTTGGACAAGAGGGTTAGAATTCAGAGGTAAGTTGGATGGCAATGCTGAATTAGTAAACTTCTGTCAGACACTTGAGAAAGTTTGTGTGGCAACAGTTGAAAGTGGCAAAATGACCAAAGATCTTGCTGTTTGTATACATGGCAACAAAGTTAATCATGGGGAGCATTATCTTTACACTGAGGAATTCCTTGCTGCGATTGATGAGAATTTGAAACTTGCGTTGAAAAAATAGTTTCAATTATATTTAACTAAAAAAAGTCCCGCTTAAAACGGGACTTTTTTATTGATCAATTTTTACTCAAAATGTAATTAATTACCTTATTTTACTCTTTAATAAACTGCAGAACTTCTACATCTGTTTCATTGCCTACTTTTACAATATAAACACCTACAGCCAATCCACTCACATCTACTTGAGTGTTGCCATCGTTTAATTTTTGATGAAGTAACTCTTGTCCTGTAAGTGAAGTAATAGAAAGGTTATAGTTCATACCATTTGTATTTTTTTCAATACTAAAACTTTTGCTTGTAGGGTTTGGAAACAATCTAATAGAGGAATTATGACTAGCATTATTTATAGCCGTTGGGTTACTAATCACTACGGAATAATCTTCAAACTGTCCATAATATGGATTAGAACAAGCACTAACATAATTACTACTATAATCTGATCCCACACGCATCCTTAAGGAAGTATTCAAAACGGGTGCTCCAGGAATTGTAACAGTTCCTGTGTGAAATTGATAAGCAGAAGAAGTAATTATTTTTTCTGATGATTCAAAATTACCATTATTATTATAATCAATCCAAGCGGCTACATTTTCTAAATAACTGAACCCTGTTTCAACATTAAATGTATAGACTTGATTTGTATTTACAGAAGTAGAATAAGAACAAGTATAATCCTGATAACCCTCGATCGCTCCATCTGTTGAATTGTTCAACGTATTAAAACTTACATTAAAAATTCCCATTCCGCAACAAGTACTGGATGTCACAGGAATGCAATTAGCAGCAATAGGTCCACTTGAACTATTAACTATAATAGTTTTAGTAATAGAGTCACATCCAAAAGCATTGCATGACTTTAACTCCACATTATAATTATTATTTGAAGAATAAGTATGGGTTGGATTTTGATCATAAGAAATACTGCCATCGCCAAAATTCCATATCCAACTAGTTGGAACATTCATTGAACTATCCGTAAATGAAATTATATTTCCGGAACATACCGATGGGGCTGTATAGCTATAGTTTGTAATAGGTGGAACTGCAATCCCTATTATAGTAACTGCATAATCCTCATACTGTCCATAGGTAAGAGTATTACAAGCATTTGGAGCTGAATTATTATAATACTCAGAACCAACTCTCATTCGTAATGGAGTATTGACAACAACACTTCCGGGAATGACAACAGTACTAGAATGAGTTGAAGCATAATCGCTTGACAAAATCAATTCGGAAGCTTCAAAACTACCGTTATTATTATAATCAATCCATGCACGTACATTTTCGAAATAGGTTGTACCAGTAGTTACAGAGATAGAATAACTTTGACCTTGCGTTACAGTGGTACTTTGACTACATGAATAATCTTTATAACTATCTAGCCCTCCATAAAGAGTAGCATTATTAATAGTATTAAAGCTTACATTATAAATACCCATATCACAGCAAGTACCAGTTGTTATTGGACTACAAGATGCCGCTACAGGTCCAGCAGCGCCATTAATGACAACTGATTTAGAAATTGAATCACACCCAATAACATTGCATGATTTTAATTTCACCGTGAAGGTATTATTAGAAGTATATGTATGGGTTGGATTTTTACTACTAGATGTATATCCATCTCCAAAATCCCAAAACCAGCTTATAGGAACATTGGTAGAGAGATCAGCAAATGTTGTATATCCAGAACATGAAATTGTAGTCGCCGATGAAAAATTTACTACAGGAGGACTAGTAATGGGTACAATAGTAACAGCATAATCTTCAAACTGTCCATACGTCACATTTGAACAAGAAGAAGCAGGAGAAGTACTATAATCAGACCCTACACGTAAACGTAATGCTTTATTTATAGTTGAAGTAGACGGAATGACAATAGTAGCAATATGATTGTAATTATAATTACTAGTAAGAATCAATTCAGAAGCCTCAAAAATCCCATTACTATTGTAATCCAACCAAGCCTTTACATTTTCACTATAAGCAGAGCCTGTTCTAACACTTAATTGATAACTTTGTCCTTGATAAACAGTTGTATTTTGAGTACATGAATAATCTTTATAACTATCCATCCCATCTGTGGTGGTATTATTTATAGTATTAAAGGTTACATTATAAATTCCTCTTCCACAACATGCCGCAGTGGTAATGGGAGTGCAACTAGCTGCTACAGGGCCACTGCTAGCATCTATCACTATTGTTTTAGATATTGAATCACACCCTATAAGATTACAAGATTTCAATTTAACAGTAAAAGTATTACTAGTGGTAAAGGTATGCGATGGATTTTGTAGAGATGATGTAGTACCATCGCCAAAATTCCACTGCCAACTAATGGGTAGATTTACCGAAGCATCTATAAACCCAACAACTCCAGAACAAGCACTAACAGTTGAAAGAGCAAAATTGGCAACTGGAGGAACCGTAATGGGTAATATGGTTACAGAATAATCTTCAAACTGTCCGTAGCCAACATTTGAACAAGAAGAAGGAGCAGTATTCGTAGTGTAATCAGAACCAACACGCATCCGTAATGAAGTAGTTGTTACAACACCTCCAGGAATCAACACTGTCGCAGTATGATTTTGAAGATTATTACTTACCAATATCAATTCTACATTTTCAAAAATACCATTATTATTATAATCTATCCAGGCTCTGACATTTTCATTATAACCTGTTCCAGTTTTTACTGAAATGGTATATGTTTGTCCTTGATTTACTATTGTATTTTGCGTACAAGAATAATCTTTGTAACTATCCTGACCTCCGTATAAGGTAGTATTATTAATAGAATTAAAAGTCACGTTATATATACCCATGCCACAACAAGTAGCCGTTGTTATAGGGCTGCAAGAAGCTGAAATAGGACCACCAGTACCAGTAATTACCAGATTTTTAGAAATCGAATCACAGCCAAAAGCATTACAAGATTTCATTTTCGTTGTAAACGTAGCATTGGAGGTATAGGTATGAGAGGGATTTTGAAGCATAGAGGTAGTCCCATCTCCAAAATCCCAAAACCAACTCGTTGGAATATTAAATGAGGCATCTGTAAAATTAACAATCCCAGAACATGCATTTATTACTGAATTAGAGAAATTCGCCTGAGGTGGAATACTAACAGGTAAAACCACAACAGAATAATCTTCAAACTGCCCGTAGCCAACATTTGTACAAGAAGATGGTAGAGCATTAGTGTAATAATCAGAACCTACACGCATGCGCAAAGCGGTATTAATAGTAGTACTAACAGGAATATAAATCAAAGCGCTATGAATTTTAAGATTATTGCTAGTCAAGACAATTTCAGTATTTTCAAAAATGCCATTACTATTATAGTCTATCCAAGCACGAACATTTTCGTTATAAGATAGTCCAGTAGTTACACTTAAAGTATAATTTTGACCTTGATTAACAGCAGTAGTTTTAGTACAGGAGTAATCCTTGTAACTATCTATTCCTCCCATTAAGGTCGTGTTATTAATAGTATTAAAGGTTACATTATAAATTCCCATTCCACAACAAGTACTCGTTGTTATAGGACTACAAGATGCCGCTACAGGTCCTGTCAAGCTTACGATAGAAATTAATTTAGTAATTGAATCACAAGAAGTAGTCGTACATATTTTTAACTTGACGTAATAATCTCCTGTCGTCGAATAAGTATGTATAGGATTTTGTGTGGACGAAACGGCACCGTCTCCAAAAGTCCATGTTCTTGAGATAACATTTTGAATATTTGCGTTTGTAAAATTAACACTACCCGAACAGGGTTGTTGACTATTTGTATAATATAAAATCGAACTTCCATTAAGTGGAACACTTACGAAACCTGCATTGGACGTTAAATTCAAATCACCATTTTCTATACCTATATTTTGAGAAGAATAAGAAACTACAATATAAGCATAACCATAGGCCGCTATTGTTAGGTTTGTTTTATTCGAAACAAAAGAAGCATTTGTCGAAACAATAGTAGAGATAATCAAAGGAGTACAACCTGAGTTCGTCACTTTGACAGAATCTTTTTTAACAGTACCAAGATTAACTGATCCAAAATTTAATAACGTAGGCAATAATGAAAGCGATGGAGAACCAACAACAGTTAATGTACATGGCAATAATACTGTAGGTTTTCCTATATCATTACTATTGAAAACTATATTTGAATAATAGGTACCTGAAACTTTACCTGTGGATTTAAATTTAACTTTTACCAACATAGAGTCTGCACCATTTACTGCACCTGCATTAGACGAAACCGAAATCCAAGTAGCACCTCCATGTTCGCCACCCCACTTCACTGCGTTTGAAATTATCCTAGCGGCATTATTATCGTATGCATAAAAATCATAGCCTATATAAATTATTTTTCCTGCACCTAATAGTCTATAAGATACTACGTCCTTACCACTATAAGTAACTAATTTAACAGTATTCGTAAAGGTATAACTATACGTAGCATTATTCGTCGGAATACTTAATGGTACTTGTTTTGTAATCGCATGGGAAGTATCATTTACAGTAAGTGCACCAGAAGTACTTCCATAATACGAACCACTTAAAAGTCCCGTTGAAAGTATATTATTTGGATAAGTCATACCATTAAAAATTACAGTACCTCCTTTGTTTACAAACTCTTTTAATATTGTTGAGAAAGTTCCAAATACTGCATTTTCTGAATTTTGCTCACTCACTAAAAATACATCTTTGCCCATTAAGAGTGCTCTAAATGCATTGCTATCGGTAGTGTTTGTTTCCGTAAGCGTATAATTAGTATAGTATTGATTAATGGCAGTTAACATATGCGCATACTCTTCGTAATAATCTACACCATAAGTAAAAGCTAACACTTCTGTTTTGGTAGAATTTGAAAAAGTTGGGATAGTAAAATTGAGAACCTGACCTCCAATATTTTTAACATACAAATTTGTTTCAACTGAATCGTTACAAGAGTTAATTGTTGCCGAAATAAGAGACGGTGCCAAAGAAATAAGGGGAGAAATCTTTCCAATACCATTGAGTGTAATTATCGCGTCAGCTGTATTACTATTCAATGTAATTGTACCTGTTTCAGAACTTACAAGTATCGGAGTAAATTTAATCGGCAAATAAGCGGAAGAATTTGCGGGTATAGTAAAGCTAGATTTTAATGGAACAAATACAGGATTAGTTGACAGTGCATTGGTAATAATCAAAGCAGCACAACCCGTATTTGTAATAAGTACAGAATCCTTTTTACTTACTCCTTGAGAAACCAATCCAAAATCAATCGAGTTAGGTGTTACATTCATGATTGGACTACCATTGACAGTCAAAGTGCAAGGTAGCAAAACTGAAGGGTTAGAAATATCATTACTAGTTACCAATAAATTAGAAACATAAACACCGTTTGTCAATCCAGTAGATTTAAATTTGATCAAAACAGAAGTAGAGCCGCCTATAGCTGTAGTACCTGAAGAAGGTAAATAAGAAACAAATGTAGTACCTTGTGCATTAATTAAAACATTATCAATAGCCCAATTATCTGTGCCTGATCCTGAATGATTAGGTTGTGACCATCTAAATAAAGTAGCAGATGTTTTCGCAGCTGCAGGAATTGTAATACTTAAATTTGTAAAATTTGCATAAGTAATTCCAGCATAAAAAGTTTGCATTGTTACCCAAGTAGATCCATTATTTGTTGAATAAGAAAGAAAAATATCTTCTCCCGTATCTGCTAGCTCACAAGGGGAAAATCCTTGACCTATTTTCAAAGAAAAATTCACGACTCCTCCAGCGGAAACATTCATTGGTTTTGTTATAACCTGTCTCGTACTACCATCAAATTGTAAAGCATTACCAGACACTGAGCCACAATTAACATTGGCAGTCCCGCCAGTTATAGATTGCCATACAGTATTATCTATAATAGGATCAAAATCATCCGAGACATTTACTGTTGTAACAAACTGCCAATTCAGAATACTTCCTCCTATATTATTAATTTGAATTGTTTGAGAAATTGAATCGTTACAGCTGTTAACGGTAGCATTTAAAATAGAAGGTGTAATAGAAATCACAGGGGAAGAAATCCCTAACCCATTTAAAGATACGGATGCATTGCCGGCATTACTAGTGATAAATAACGTTCCCGATTGACTACCTACGCTAACAGGTGTGAAAGATACTACCAAATAGGAAGAAGTATTTGGCGGTACAACGAAAACTGTTTTAGATGGAATAAATACACTATTTGTAGATGTAACATTAGAAATAGAAAGTGCATTACATCCACCATTGGTAATTAACACAGAATCCTTTTTAACTTGTCCTTGATAAACTGATCCATAATTTAATGCTGATGGACTAACTTGAATTGTTGGAGCACCATTTACGATCAACGTACAGGGTAGTTGTATAGTTGAATTTACTGGATCATTGCTCGTAATATTTACATTTGAAATATAGGTACCATTGATAAGTCCAGCAGATTTAAACTTGACTGTTACACTAGATGCATTGCCTACATTTGTATTACCAGACTCAGGAGAAAACGAAACGAAACTCAACCCTTGAGAATTTATAAGTATATCATCAAGAGCCCAGTTATCAAAACCACTTCCTGAGTTGCTAGGTTGCGCCCATCGAAACAGTGTAGCACTAGATTTAGCAGCAATAGGGATTGCAAGATCAACTGGAGTAAAATTCAGATAAGAACTTCCAGCATAAAATGTTTGTATATATGTCCAACTTCCTCCACCGTTAGTGGAATAATAAAGGAGCACATCTTCCCCAGCATCTGCTTGCTCACATGGCGAGCTCCCTTGCCCAAATTTTAAAGAAAATTTAACATTCCCCCCAGATAGAGTATTTATAGGCTTAGTAATTGCCTCTCTAGTGGAACCATTAAAATATAAAGCATTTCCACTTACAGCTCCACAATTTGCAGAGGCAATACCTCCATTGACTGTTTGCCAAAAACTATTGTCGATATCAGGATCAAAATTATCAGAAACAATAATGGAGCTCAAGACTTGCCAAGAAAGCACTCCTCCGCCTGTATTATTAATTTGAAATGTTTTATTAATCGAATCGTTACAAGCATTTATTGTTGCGGTTAAAGAGCTTGGAGTTACTGAAATAATAGGTGGACTTTGTACTATTAAACTTTTAGAAAGCGAATTTGAATTACCACAAGCATAAACGGTAAGGGTCACATTCTTACTTCCTGAGCTCGAGTATTGATGTGTAGGATTTTGTAATGTTGAAGTAGTTCCATCACCAAAATTCCACAACCAGCTCGTCGGTGAGTTGGTTGAAACATCAGTAAAACTAACGGTTGCATTTAACGCTGGGTTGACGTTAGAAATATTAAATTTAGCAACAGGACTTTGGTTAGCTATAATAATATAATTAGCCTTGATAATTTTATTGCTTGTAACTCCACATTGTGAAGAGCCATTACCTGTAAGACTTACAGTATAAGTACCAGCAGTAGTATATTGATGTGATGGGTTTACAGCAGTACTTGTTGTTCCATCACCAAACTCCCACAAATACGTTATTGCATTTGAAGTAGTATTGGTAAATTGTATAGTAGCAGGAACAGAACACGCATAGGTGAGGTTAGATGTAAAAGAGGCTACAACACTTTTATTATAAATAGCTCCAACGCCCACAGCATACCAAGCATTCGTCACCGCTATTTCTTCAGCGGAACAAGCACCAAATAAATCAATAGCCGATTGTATAGAATATGTTCTTGCATCTGAATATTCTGAAGTACTAGTGAGGTAATAAGTAAGATTTCTATAGGCAATCTGAGCGGATTTATCCATTCCTATTCCAGCTACATTATATACATTTCCTTTATCATTGGTACCTGTACCACCATTTACCAATAAGTAAAACCAAAAATTTTGCACACCACTGTTTATGTGAACTCCACCATTATCGCCAGAGCCGGTATACCAATTACTTCCATTGTAAGTATCTGGATCTCCATATTGATTTGGATTTCCCATATTACGAAAGGGTGTTCCCGTAGTGCTAATCTGATCACCCATCAAAAAATTAGCGGTTGTTGGATTTTTATAATAGTCTATTGCTATACCAAAAATATCACTAAAAGACTCATTTAACGCTCCCGATTCGTAAGAATAATTCAAG
>JANOTP010000213.1:0-7967 GCA_031416415.1 Cytophagales bacterium
ACAATGCTGGTCTATTAAAACTCCATTTAGAGGCTAATCATAAGAGCGTTAATTTATAGTATACCAAGGAACTCATCTGCTAGTTAGAGTTTTAGTAATATAATGGTCAGACGCTTATATATTGATTTAGTGCATTTGATCTCATATTCTCTTATTTTGTAAAAAATATTTTACCTTGTTCATCGGTTACTAAAAAACATGAGGGTTACACTAGTTTTCATTTGTCTTTTTATAGTTCGTTTGGGACTTTTTGGGCAGCAATTTAAAGTTCCAGAAAATCTTTATGGGATTAAAAATCCGTTAAAAGAACTTGAGAAGCGTTGCGCTAAGTGTAAATTAGTTTTGCAAACGCTACCAAGTGAAGTGAAATTTGGCACCTTTGCTCAAGAAGGGTTTATTTACTTTGTTATCACAGATCCTATTTGGTACGATAAATTTTTTGAAAAAAATAGTGACGGTATTGCCATTGATATCATTGATAAAAATTGGTATGTATGTGGTAAGAAAAATAAATTGGCAGACTCATGGGCGTATCATGGGTATTTGATGAAGCCAATGTATTTAAAGGAGATGAATGCCAATCTTTTTCAATTAGAAAATGGCTCCTTAATTGTTAAGTATGGTCCTATTCCCGCAGGCTTGAATCCAGATGATCTTGAATATAATTTACTTATTCTGCGCGATAAATACTTATGTCATTATTCCAATTTTTATGATTTGAGAGGTGAGAAATGGAAGCTTCTAGAAATGGGATTGTTTATGGACACTTTAACGGAAAATAATATTCGTTCTAAAACTTCTTTGCTAAGTAAAGAATGGCGTTTTGAAATTCCATTTGAAAAAAATAAAGCTGAATATGCTCAAGCCGATGTGAAGCCGATTTATGATTCATTGTTGCACAACGATTATTTTATAAAGTCAATTTCGATCAAAGCATATTCTTCTGTAGAAGGTTCTGAGCTTAATAATATTCAACTACAAGAGAAAAGAGCGCAAAGTATTGTAAAGGCACTACAGACGTTCCAGATAGAAACAATTTATGCGACCATTCAGGCTTCTGAAAATTGGGTAGAACTACTCGAAGATTTGGCAGATAGTAAATATAGTTTTTTTAAGACCTCCTCGAAAGAAGAAATAAAAGCAAAACTTGAAAACAAACAACTGTCAGCAGAATTAGAGCCCTATTTGAAAAAACATCGAAAAGCTATTTTACACATTGAACTCGAAAAGAAAATTAAATACATAGAAGAAGATACTGCTAAGCTGCATAAATTGTTTGACGAGATGGTGGTAAAGAAAAACATCAAAGAAGCCATCGAGATTCAGCAGATTATTTTTTCAAAAGTAAGAGAGAATAAGTTACCCAGTACTTTTATAAAAGAATTGGAGATACCTGAAAAAACTGAATTTTGTATGTTGCTTAACAATAAAGCAGTTTTTAATTACCGCCAAGCCGATAGCGATTTGTTTGCTACTATAAAACAGTTTGTAAAGTTGCTTGAACTTATGCCTGGCAATACTCGTCTGCGCTACAATTTATGTGTACTTCAAATTCAGGCTTGGATAGTAGGTGGAGCGTCTGTAGATCCTCTAAAATTAAAATCAGAGATTATTGCGCTGGAAAAATCTGGGATAGATCCTGTTTTAATAAAGAGAATGTTGGTCAACTATCACATTATTCTGAGTGAGTATCAGATGAAGGAACGAAATTATGTTGAAAAGGATAAAACGTTAAAATATATTTATAGTAACTATACTGTGCTAAATCTTTCTGACAAGGATGCCTTAAGCCTTTCGCAATATTTTGTTGCCTATCACAAATACGATTGGGCAGAGAAGCTACTTCTTAAATATGCCATTAAAATAGATGTCGAAGAAGATCTTTTATTTTATTATATAAATCTAACAATAGCGCAACCTAAAACCACTGCTTCTAAGTCGTATCGAGCTATTATGCTCAATGCTATTAATCTTAATAAGGAGCGTTTTTGCGGTATTTTCAAGCCCTTTGGAAAAGGAGGTATTAGCTTTCAGTTGTTAGATAATGATTATTTGAAGAAGACGTATTGTGAAAATTGTAAGTGAGTATTGAGTTATTAGTCCTGAGTCTTGAGTAAAAATAGAAATGTAGATGGTAAATGCTATGCTTACTACTTAGGACTAACTTCTTCTATACGTCATTGCGATGAGAGAGGCTGAAAGCCGAATGAAGAAGCAATCTGTTCACTACGCAGCAGCGATAAGCTCGGTCCCACCATCGAGTAATTGCTTTATTGATAAAGCAAAATCCTGAAATAATAATTAATACCGAAAGTATTATTTTGTAGTATTTTATTCGGATAATATCCTATTCAATTCCGAATTCAAATAATAAAAATGTCCATTGATTGTTTTCTTTTCTAATACTCCCATTTCTGAAAGTTTATTCAAATAATTTCTTGCTGTATTTTCTGCATATACGTTCGCATCTACAAGATGTTTAACCTTAGTAAACGGTTGAGTAAATATATTTTGTACTAATTGCTCCACTTTTCGGAAGCTCGTATTTTTTTCAATTTCTTTACTAATAGCATCCTTTATTTCAATGATCTCATTGATTTTTTGGTAAGTAAGGTTTGATGTTGACGCTACTGCTTTTAGCATAAAAAGCAACCATTCTTTCCAATCTCCACGTTGAGAAACACCTGCCAATCGGCTATAATATTCCTCTTTATGGTCCATAATATATCTACTTAAAAATAAAATCGGTAAGTCTAGTAAGCCTTTTTGGACCAGTAAATGGATGTTGAATATTCTACCTGTTCTACCATTCCCATCTCTGAAGGGGTGTATCGCTTCGTATTGATAATGAGCAATGGCCATTTTTAATAAGGCATCTATTTTAAATTGCTCGTCATCGTTTATGAAATGAATTAGATTGTCAAGTTTGGCTTCCACTACTCCGTTTCCTCTAGGAGGTGTATAGACCACTCTGCCAGCATTGAAACCAGAACCTCCTTGTTTTATAGTTATGGGGGCAAATTCGGGACGAATACCATCGGAAACTTGTTTTACTTCTCTATATAATTTTATAAAATACTCCTTATCAAATTTTTGAGCGTTTTTTAAATAATTAAAACCGTCCCATAGTGCTTCTCTGTAGCGTAAGATTTCTTTTGGAGCGCCCTGTATCTGTTCATTTGTATTTTCACTAAATGCTTTGTAAAGTTCATCATCCGTTGTGAAAATATTTTCAATGGCACTTGACGCTTTTGCTTCTTGTAAACTTATAGTATTAATTAATAAGCCTTGGTTCGGAATAGCGATACTTCTCCCCTGTAAACGCCCCAAAGCGGCCTTTGCTTCGCCAAGTTGTTCTAATACCTCTGGTGTTCGGTACAATTCTTCATCAATGGGCAGTAATGGTAAATTATTCCAAGGTTCTTCTCTATTAGGATTTATGGGATAGATTATATTTGGCATTAATTTATGTTTTATTTAATGTTTGTATCGTTCTCTAACCTCAAAAGTAGTAAATAATTGCAATTAAACATTAAAAAATAAATTAATTAATGTTTACTACTTTTTTGGCATTAAAAAGGGATAATGAAAAGATGGTAAACGTTAATACTATTGATTTTTAATATTTACTAAGTATGCTCTTGCCGTGATTATAGTAATTCCAATATTGAGTTATTAGTATTGAGTCCTGAGTAAAAAAGTAAAGAATAGTGTTGCATAGAAAGATATTGCAGGAGAAAAGCTCCTGCAAAATTACTAATTTCTCAATACTAAAAACCAATCCTAAAGTTTCTTCATCAAATACTGATACATTTTTACCATGCTAATAATATCAGATTTGTGAACTATTTCATCTGGACTGTGTACCTCTTCTTCGGGAGCACCTATAAAGATCCAGTCAATAGGGTAGGGAGAGGCTTGAATTTCTTTTCCATCACTTCCGCCTGAACCTTCTATTTCAAGTTGGAAAGGTACTTTAGATTTTTTTGCTAGATCAATTATTTTATTGACAAAACTTCTACGAGGAATACTTCTGTCGCGCATAGAAATTACTACACCTTCTCCATGTTTTACTCCATCGGTGATCCAGGTTATATCAGAAATAAGCGCTTGACGTACGTTGAGTTTTTCAAAAATATATTTTGTCAGATAACTTACAGAACCCCCTCCATGCTCTTCCCAACAAGAAAAACAAATCACGCCATCTTCTAGTGTTTCTGCTACTCTAAGTGCATTCCACACACCCAAACGATTGTCTAAATAGCAAGATTGAACAAACTCTTTTGTTTCACGAAAATCACATTTAAATACGAGCTCTGTGCCACGCTCTATTTCTCTAGGGAAATCACAAACGATATAATCTGACTTGGAATCAAAAACGATTTTAGTTTCTATTTTTCCTTGCGAATCTTCTCCAACTAATTGATAAGAAGTCTTTAATTGAGGACCTCCAATGGCTTCTAATTTATTATCGTATCGAATGGTGAAACCGATAGAATCCATGTGAGCAAATATGGCAGTACGTGGTTTGCCAAAAACGAGCATAACACAATCTTGATAGTCCGGACCTTGAATTACTTTGGGTTTGACTTTCCAGTTTTTTGAATTCTTTTTTACATACTCCAGTATAAATTCCTTCATCAATACCTCGTTGCCAGAAGGAGCATGAATTTGACACAGTTTTTTTAATAACTCCATTTTAATTAAAACGTTAAAATAAGGACGATGATTTTAGGTAAGAAGCTTTAAATAAGCTTTGAAATCTAATCTCAAGGGTCATAAACGAACAATATCGTAAAAATAAATTATCTTGCTACTATGAAAACTAAATATCTTTTTTCAGCGTTTAAAATGGAATACACCAGAAAATGAGGAAGCTACTTTACATAGTGTTATTTCTACTTCCCCTTTGTTTGTTTGCACAGACAAAAGACAGTGTTTTGACGGGCAAACTTATGCAAGACGAAGCGCTGCAAATAGAGGCTACGGAGGCGATGAACAATATGTATAATTTCAAATTCGATCTTGCAGAAGCAAAATTTCAAGAGTTGAAATCACGTTATCCAAAACACCCTCTTCCAGATTATTTGATCGGATTAAGTAATTGGTGGAAAATGATGCCCTATGGAGACGATGATCCAAGAATTGAGACATTTGAGCCTGATTTTGATAAGTACATGGAGCTTTCAATTACTAAAGCAGAGAAAATGTATAATAAAGATGAAGAGGATATTGAGGCTACTTTTTTTCTTTGTGCAGCCCACGGCCTTATTGCTCGTCATTATGCTGAAAACAGTAAGGAGATGAAGTCTATTAATAATACTAGAAAGACTTTTAGTTATTTTAAAAAGCTCAACGATAATAACGATTTAAGCCCTGAATTTTTGTTTGGAAGTGCTTTGTTCAATTATTACGCTGCTTGGTTTAAAGAAGAGTATCCTGTGTTGTCACCTGTCTTGGCTATGTTTCCCAAAGGAGATAAGGCATTAGGAATAAAGCAGCTTAAAACGGTTTATTACAATGCTTTTTGGACGCGTACAGAGGCACAGTATTTTTTGATGAGAATTTATTATAACGAAGAAGACGATGATAAAAGTGCTTTTGAATATTCTCAATACTTGGCAATAACCTATCCCGACAACCCTTATTTCCAAAGAATATATGCTCGGATCTGTTATACGCTAGGAAACTGGAAAGAGTGCAAGACGGTTTCCGAAGATATTATGTATAAAATAAATATTGGGATGCCAGGATACGAGGAAACAAGTGGGAGGTATGCAGGTTTTTTTCTTGGCAAAATATATAAGTCGAGCGGGAATTTAGAAAAAGCTAAAGAGTTTTATAAAAAAGCTATTGTCTTTGCTGAAAAAACAAATGCTACGCACCAAAACTACTATCTATATGCGGCTGCTGATTTAGCTCGTATGTGTGATAAAGAAAAAGACGTTGCTACTGCAAGAGAATATTATGAAGAGATTCTTGATAAAGCAGATAAAGACAATCTGTTGCACAAAGAAGCGAAAGATTATTTAAAAAAGACCGAGGTGAAGACGAAGAAGGGGTGGTTTTGGTAATGGGTATAAATTGTTTTTTATTTTGTGCCTTTTGTAATTCTATAAAATAAGTACTGCCATAAAGTAGGGTGATACCATAATTTTGAAAGCCCTTTAGGTGCTTGTTTTTCATAAAGTACTCCATCGTTAAATTTTTGAATTACCTCTGCAAATAAATTTGCTCCAGTTGAGAATTGAAGATAAGGATAAGTATTAAAATTGTCTTTTTTTGAAGAAGTAATTATTCCTTGTGCTAAAATTCCGCCCGTGTCAATTCCTTTGTCAATATAATGAATTGTTACACCACAATTTTCTTTGTCCCCCATTGCCATTGCCCAGTAAGCGCCATGCACGCCTCTGTATAAGGGAGTAATGCCTGCATGAATATTTATAAATCTTGCTTTTGTAGAATTGATAACTTCAGAAGAGATTATTCGAGTGCCATTTACAATAATTAAGTCAGGATTTTCTTTTTGAATTAATTGGATTGTTGCAAGGTCGTTTACGGAAATTACATAATTAATTTCGGAAGTAGGTATTTCTTGTTCTGATAATCCTGCGTTTTCTAGGATTTCTATTTTTCTTTTAGAGGAGAAAAAACGTTGTGGCTTTGCGATTAAAATTAAAAATAAAACTTGTCCTATGACATTTAAAATACCTAGCTTTTTTATTCTTCTAATTAAGATTGTTTTTTTTGAACTGTTTTGTTCGATAATTACTTTTGAAATATTAAATTCTTTGGAAAGTCTTGTATAGATAATATTAGTAAGGTCACAGGCAGTGGCCAGTAGTAGTATTTTAATTTTTTGATTAGTGTTATTCATTTATTTTGTCAGCCAGCTCTCCCATGTTAAGACTTGTCATTCCATATTTTTTTTTCAAAATTGAGTAATAGTCTAAAATAGATTTTAAAAAAGAAATATTTTCGTTAGTATACGAACCGAAGTTATGAGGATGCCACCATAGATGGAAAACCTTATTTGTTTTGGCTGCAGCCAACATATCATTTTTGATCCGGTTAAGTTTTAGCCCTTCTAAGAATTTTAATTTTGGAGAATAGGGTCTTAAAAATCTACTTGATGGAATATTAATGAGAGTTTGTTGCTTATTGATTTTTACAAGGTCGTGAATGTGATGCCCAGAAATATTTAAATAAGTATCAATCAATCGTAAGGATCGCCTGAGTAAGCTTTCATTTTCTCTGTTTCTTGCGTCATAGAGCCATGAGGTTTCATTGCCCCTGTATGTTCTTATTTTATGGTCTTTTACAATTTTCAGGTATTCTTCGTTAAATTGATTTCTAGGAAAAATAATACTCTTTATTTCAATATTGTTTTTTTGAGCGACCTCGATAGCTTTAGAAATATCTGCATTAAATTCATGGATTGTTTGTCCCTTTTCTAAACAGTAATAATGCGAATAGGTATGTGTGCCGATTTCCTGAAACGGTGTTGATTGAATTTTTTTAATTAAGCTTAATCCGTAATGATAAGGGTCGGTACGTTCGTCTGGTCCGATGTCTTTTATGGAAAGGTAAGGGGAATAAGTTCGATTGGTGTAAGAAGGTAGTTTTGTGGGGAGGTCAGAAAGCAGGAATTCTTTATTATCGTAAAATAATAGTCCAACGGTTGCCCAAGTGGTATGGATTTCATATTCTTCAAAAAGTTGGAGCATTTTTGAAATTGCATCCCTAGTACCTAGTAGATTATTTCCATACTCATTTATAGTTCTGTGATCCCGAACGCCATAGAAGAGTTCGAAGTCGAGGGAAATAGAGAAAATGGAAGATTGTATCACGAAAACAAGTTAAGGAAATTTTCCTTATATTTTATGATCTTATTTATTAGGGGAATTTTTCTTGAACTCAGGCGAAAATTTGACCGTATAGGTCTAAATTTTTTAAACCTTTTTTCT
>JANOTP010000214.1:0-29299 GCA_031416415.1 Cytophagales bacterium
CTTGGATGTTTTCCATGTCAGTAGTACCGTCTGGTCAGATTTTTGGAAAGCTTCTATAGAAAGGAAATTTAATGGAAGAGGTTCTAAGGCTTCTGCGATGGCGTGTTGAGAAAAGGAAGTATATCCGGTTCTTTCCGCATAACCATCCGCTACAGTTCTTCCCGGCATATTATCTGCAGGAATTGAAGTGCCTGCCTGGTTGTACCAGTCATTGTAATTCGTAGACCATGAGGTTCTCTTAAGGGGAGCAAAAGTATTGTCTGCTAGTCCCAAGAAATTTTCTGTATATAAACGTACACCATAAGAACCTGAACTAACGGAAAAGTTTGGAGTCAGATCCCAAACAGCGGCTTCTCTGATATTTGAATATGGATTGGTTAATTCGGACACTAAAAGTTTGGAATCAATATCATTTCCCGCTTCGATGATGGTTTTAACATAAGCAGTGATGCTGCTTGGTCCAGAAAGATAATTATTTAATAAATCAATCCGGAAATAATCTGCAGAAGTTGTTCCTTTTCCTACAGGGAAAATATACGTATCTGTATTATAATTTATCTTCCTGCTTAGGTTTCCGTTGATAAAGCTGGTGTTTGAAAAGGCAACAAGAGCATTAGAGGTACTATTGGAAAGGGAAAGTTTATTTACATCCGTGGATATTACTCCTTGATTTAGGGAAAGATAATTGGATACACCGATTGTATTTAAAAGGATGATCCCTTGCGGGCTCGTGTTATTTGCTTTAAGACTGCCGAATGAATTGTTTCCTGAAATGTATTGCTTTTCGCTTCCCTGGAATACAACATACCCGGCTCCTAAATTGCTACCTCCTGTATTTGCCCAACTGCCGCAGACATTCAAAATACTAGAAGATGCCACCGATATATTCGCTCCGGAAGAAATTTCTATGTTATAGACCGAGGCTTCTACAGCAGTGTTCAAAAGAGGATATTGAGGAACCCCCGTTTTAATCCATGCATTTTTAATGCAGTCAGGTATACCGTTGCTCCAGTTGTCTGATGTAAACCAGTCGGTAGTACCGGCCCCGGCTGTCCATGATGTGTAAAGATATTTATCGGAAAATTCAGAAGTATTAAAATTGGACGGGTCATATGCCAGTGCAATAATGTTGTAAGGATTGGTGATCGAGACATTTGTATAAACCCATTCGCCTAATGCATCTGTAGTGGTGGTGGCTACATACGATTGACCTTGCTCAAACGTATTGTAGGTATGATTCTGATAAAGATCGATCACTGCATTTGGTGCAGCGGTACCACGAATGATGGTAGAGGATACAAATTTTACAACAGGTTTTTGGTATCCATTGTTTCCTGGCAAAGTGGTTATCATTTTGTGTTTGATTCCAATATTGCCATTGTTGTAAAAAATGTTTCTTGAATAATAATTATAATGATTGTTGTAAGGAGGGGAATAATCCATTCCAATTCCGTAAGAAGCATTGTTGCATATGACGTTTGCATCTCCTGCGGTAGTTCCACCAACCACATTGTTTATGCCATAGACTGAAATACCTATAGCACCATTCCCAAGATTCAATGTTCCGTTAGCATCCGTTCCGATTTTATTTCCTTTAATGATATGATTGTCTCCACCGATTGAAAGCCCAGTCATAATATTTCCTGAACAGACATTATTTTTAAAGGTAACAGGTCGGTATGTTTTCCCTATAGCAGCCCCAAATCTATTGGGAACAGCAGTATTTCCGGCCGCATTAAGACCAATAATATTTCCAAGTATTTCAAACTTAACGTTCACCAGATTGAATACATTTTCTACATGAAGTCCTGTAGCAGAAGTGTTTCCTGAAATTACATTCGCGGCGGAAGGAGTTGTTCCTCCTACAAGGACTACTTTGGCTTCGTCGCGTAAATAAAATGTAGGATTAGAGGAGGGAGTGCTGTTATTCGTAATAGCTGTGTTTCCATCGGCTCCTACTCCGATGTAATTCCCTCTGATATAAATGGTGTCTACTGCCGAACGTACATGCAGTGCTCCAAACATATTCCCTGAGATAATGTTTCGTTCGCCTGTATTTACTCCACCAATGTAAAAAGCCTTAGGAGTACCACTTCCTATAATTCCTGTGCTATTAGGAATGGCAGCAGTACCTAGAGTATTTGTACCAATTTTATTTCCTACAATTCTACACCAGCCTCCAGCACCAATCATAATACCTGCTCTGAAACTTGCAGATACACCATTTCCTGAAATCACATTTCCTTCTCCAGGTGAAGATCCTCCTATAGTAAAAATGGCACCGATGGATAAAATCCCTGAGCCGAGGTTTCCTTTTGCCGTATTTCCAGTAGCATCCGTTCCGATTTTATTACCAATGATCTTTTCATTAATTGAATTGATAGAAGTAATCCCATCGTCGTTATTGCCGGATATAACATTATTTTTTATGGTCGCCAGTGTATCTCCTGACAAAACAATCCCATCGTTGTTGCCAGCGATTGTACTTCCATCACAGTCTACCCCAATATAATTATTTTCAATGATGCCATTTTTTGTACCTAAAATTGTAATTCCGGCACTAGTATTATTTATTAAAATATTTCTACCGGTGGTTGCGTTTCCGATAATAAAATTGGACCCACCGTATTTTACTGGGAAAGAAGAGGAATTGTATTTTATTTGAATTCCTGTAGCAAAATTTTTAATGGTAAATCCATACACCTTTGAGTTACTGGCAGCTTCAATACTGACCGCAATCGTTGTAGGCACTGTGCTTCCATCTAGAATAATTTTAGGACACGTACCTGTATATCCATTCGCTGGTTGTGTAGTGGCGTCCAAAGTAATAGGAGAATTGATCACTGGAAAGTTAGTGAGCGGAGTAATAGTATGGGGAGGCATTCCAGGTATGTTAAAAGAAACAGTACCTGCGAGTCCGGAGGCACTCACGTCAGAAAGTCCCTGACGCAAAGATCCAGGCCCGCTGTCATTTGTATTGATCACTACATAATTGACTGCTATGAAAGATACCAATGTTAAATTGGTATAGCAACTCAATGGATCGGCAAAACGAAAACAAGGAGCGGGGACCACGTTGCTTCCACTGATCGTTACGTTTACAATGCCAGTTATATTTTTTCCCTGTATCGCTACTTTTGGTACTATTACCGGAAGAGGTGTTGATAATGAAATAATAGGTGGCATTGGAGGACAAATGGCCGGAGGCGGGCAGGGGAGAGTAGGAAAGAGAGGAACATTAAACGCAATATTTGCCGATACACCCGCCGTATTTATTTGGTTGATGACGTAAGGCAAACTACCTGGCCCTGTTCCAAAGGTACTCGTAACTGTATAGGTCATTCCTGGAACCATACATTGGGAAACCCCTTTGTGCAAAGGAAATAAAACCATCAGAAACAAAATGAATTGAATCAATAAACGTTGATTTTTTTGCATAGCTATCGAACTAAAAGATTTACTGTTGAGAACATTAAAGGTAGTAAAATAATGAGAACGAAATAATTTTTTCTTATTAAATCTTTGTAAAATTCTTCAATAAAGTATAATAAATAATAAAATAATTATGTTTTATTATTTATTGCAATTAAAATTCCTCTTTAAAACTATCGTAGGCAATTTCCACATGTAATCCGCGGTCTTTAGCACAAAGTCCAACCATATATTAACTACGAAGTCCTTCCTTGCAAGCTTACGCTAAATTTTTATCTTATGAAGAATGTAGAAAAAGTATGGAATATGGTAAGCGAGTAAGGAGTAAAAAACAAAAGGCCTTGATTTCTCAAGGCCCTAGTCTAGACTGGATCCGTCTCATATCTAACTTTTTCATACCAAATCTACTAGCTATGAGATAGTTGATTATTCTATTTTTATTATTTGTACAGTTTATAAAAAAGATTAATTTTAAAACACAGTGCGAATGATTTACATATTAAAGAAAAAATGGGTAAATTATTTGTCCTTATTACTTAGAATCTTGTGCTATGGCTTTAAAGTTTCAATTCCTTTTTTTATTATTATCATTAACGAATGCATTATCAGCTCAGCAATATTATTTTACAAATACAGACACAATACTATGCAACTGCCACGGTTACAATGTTATTGATTCTGGAGATACATCCAGTGTTTTTTATCTCAATGATAAAGGAAGAACAAGCTTAAGAAAGGAGTACAGAAAGGATGGAGTTCGATTAGATAGCGTTAAGTATTATGAAAATGATTTAATCAAAGAGATTAAGACCACCATTTTTTCAGGATCAATGAAGGTTGTTTATTCTGATCTTTTTGAATATTCAAAAATAGGAAAATTGACTAAAGTGTCATCTCACAATAGTTTAGGGAATCAGTCTTCTATCAAATTAACCGAGTATAAATGGGATTCAAATGGTAGACCTAAATTAATATCCAGAAAATATAATGAGGATTTTGACAGTATTAGCTTTAAGTATATTAATGATACAGTTGCCAAAATGCTTTTCTTTGAAAATGGTGCACTTACTAAAACAGGCAAGCGTATTTACAATAAGAAATATCAAATTCTTGATGAAGTTCTTGAGAATCCTTCTAACAGAAGAAAAGTACATTTTATATTTAAGTACAACACGATTGGTCAATTATTATATGTACACAGAGTATCAGTTGTAAAAGGCATGGTTGGCTTTTTTGGTAGTGAACACTACGATGAACTAACAGGCAAAACAAGGAAAATAGAATTTCAATACGATAAAAAATTCAGGAGGATTAAAAAAGTTGTAGATGACTCGGATGTTATTTATACAAGTCAGTATGTTTATTTTTGATAAATTTTAGGCATTGCTCCTCTCCAACATTCTACAAAGTATAATTTGCATTCCCAGTTAGCATAGACATCTTGTTCGTGTCTACTATCCCTAAAACATCCATATTAGAAATAAGTATTAATGAAAAGCCAAAGTTTGGAGCAAAAACAAACTTCAGGTCAGTCTTGAGTGTGAGTGTGAGTATTGAGTAAAAAAAAAGGCTCCGATTTCTCGGAGCCTGTGTAGACTGGAGGGTCAGATTATCGAACTTTTTCATACCAAATTTAATGGCTATTAGGGAAGTGATTTTTTGACTTTTGTTATTTAAAACCAGTCTGAATCGTATTTGAAAATATCTAATATACTTTAATTAAAATACTTGTTGGAATATTTAATTCCTCATTTAGTTTTCTAATCATTTCTAGCGTCAACTTTCTCTTCTTATTAAGAATTTCACTTACTCGACTCTTAAATCCAATAGTTTCTGCTAAATCTTTTTGCTTCATTCCTAATTGCTCCATCCTAAATTTAACTGCTTCGATTGGATCAGGAGTTGCTATTGGGAAATGCTCTTTTTCATATTGGTCAATTAGTAAAGCTAATATTTCTAACTCATCTCCCTTGGACGTGCCCTTTGCTGCATCAAATACTTTTTCTAGCCTTATTAAAGCTTCGTTATACTCTTTTTTAGTCTTTATTACTTTGAGTTTCATCGCTTAATCGCTCCTTTAATGGCTGCGTCCCCATTTTTTTTAAATAATATTTGCATCAATTTTATCATATTGTGCATGGGTTCCAACAAATCGAATCCACATGATTCCATAATCATAATTAATTCTGACTATCAATCTATATTTATTGCCTTTAATATTGAAAACAATCCTGTTGTCAATTAAAATACTTGCACTAGGAAAGTCTTTTTTTATTTGATTTGGAGATTTCCATGAGGCATTTTCTGCTTCATGATACCAAACCTTTAATTGTTCTTCACACTCTTTATGTTTTTCCCAGAAATCTCTTAAGGTTTTCTTTGCAATTACTCTCACAATTGATTCACTCTATTCTAACGCAAATATAAATAAAAAAGTTACCATACTGGTAACTTTTAGTTACTTCTTTTCAGCTCCACACTTTTCACTAGCAAGTACTATAATGGATTATGCAAGTAAAGTTGAGACAATTGATATTTCCAACAAAAAAACAATACACAAAAAAGCCGAATCAAGTAGAGATTTACTTAATTCGGCTTAAAATTACTAAAGTGTAGAGTGGAGGGTCAGATTATCGAACTTTTTCATACCAAATTTACTAACTATGAGATAGTTGATTTTTTAATTTTTCTTATCTGAATAAATTCTAAATAGTTATCAAGGGCTATATTCTAATACGTCTCGACTAAAAACAACTCTATTTAGTTTCAGTAAGTATTGGCTTATCAATGTCAATTCTACCATCTGTTGGTGAAAATTTTGAAACTCTAACTTTATATTTACCATTTGGTACTTGAAAATTATTGTTTGATTGATATTTACTGCATTCTATATATTTTTGGTTATTGTAAGTATATTCAAATTCAATCTTATCCTTACTGGAGTTGCAATAACCAATTGTTTTACCGTCAACATATTCATAATTCACTAGCAGGTTATATTCTATAAGAATCAAAAAAACACCTAAACTGATAAAACAAAAACTAGGCAAAACAAATAAAATTATATTTAATAATTTTTTAAATGTACTTTTATGACTAATCGCTTCAAATATTAAGGCAACGAAACAAAATCCAAATACTAAAATTAATACTATTGGAAATAAAAAACTAAATTTTATCTCTTCCTCCATTATCTCTTTTTTTAAAAAATCAATACTACCATTAAATAATTTTTCGAACTTGCAATAAGATAGTTAAATCTTAGGATTATCTATTCTAAAGTTTTTCTAAATAAATCACTTAACATCCGAACTGAAATCCGAACGAGAAATATTTCCATCCATTATCCTAATACCATTTTTCATACTCATCAAGATTGTATAGTTCCTTAAATTCATCCTGAAGTTCTGAAAGATATTTCAAACAGTTGTCTTTGATTTTTTTAAAATTCCATATATATTCTTTACTTTTTTTATTTAAGATATGACAGTACCCAAAAATAAACAAAAAGGTCTCGCTTTTTCAAGCAAGACCTTTTCAACATTTTATTCCTTTACACATGCATTAAAATACATAATGCGACATTTTGTAGACTGTAGGGTCAAATTATCGAACTTTTTCATACCAAATTTACTCAATGATAAGTAATTAATATTTCTAAGATTCTTATTTAGAAAATATTTTAAATAGTTTATTATAGCATGAAGTCTATTTACAATGTTCTATAATTAGACTTTCTGCTTTAGCATTTTTGAGTTTTAAAGCTTTATTAAAGTCTAAACAAGCTCCTTCTTTCTGATTGTTATAAATTTTCGAAAGTCCTCTAACTAAATATGCCAAATCATTATTAGTATCGAGTTCTATTGCCTTGCTAAAATCAATTATTGCCTCGTTGAAGTTTGCATTCAGATATTTAAAATTTCCTCTTTGTAAGTAGGCATCGGAGTTCATAGGATCAATTTCTATTGCTTTATTAAAATCAGCAAGAGCTCCTTTATGATCTAATTTATTATCTTTTATCGTATTGGATTTTAAAGTTCCTCTTTTATAATAAACTTGAATATATTGGGGATTAATTTCAAGAGCTTTTGTATAATCAGCAATGGCGCCATTATTATCCTTTAGTTTTTCTTTTGAATAGCCTCGATAAAAATAAGATTCAGCTTTATTTGATTCGAGTTCAATCGACCTTGTAATGTCAGTAATAGAACCGTTATAGTCAAATAAGCGTTGCTTCAAGAGGCCTCTATTATAATAAGCATCAGAATAATTAGGGTTAATTTCTATAGTTTTAGAAAAATCTACTATAGCATCCGAGAATGCTTCAGTCGCAATTTCAGAAACACCTCTGTCGAAATACACCTTCCAATAAGTTGAATTTAATTCTAATGACTTATTGAAATCTAATATTGCTTCTCTATGATCATTTATATGGCCCTTTGAAAGTCCTCTAAAATAATAAACATTAGCATTTGTTGAATCTAATTCGATGGCTCTGTTTAAATCTATTATTGCACCTCTATAATTTTTAATAAAAAAATTTGAAAACCCTCTGTTCGAATATGCAATTACATAAGTTGGATTTAATTCTATCGCTTTACTGAAGTCAGCAATAGATCCTTTATAATCCTTAATTTTAGTTTTATAAACTCCAATATTCGTATAGGACATGTCAGCATATTTTGTATTTAATTCAATAGATTTATGGTAATCCTTAAGAGCACCAGTGCTATCGTGTAGTTTTTCTTTTAAAACTCCTCTATTATAATAGGCATCCCCGTCCGTCGGACTTAACTCTAGAAGCTTATAATAATCTTCCAGTGATCCATTATAGTCCTTAATAATATATTTTGCAATAGCCCTGTTTTTATGAGCCTTTATATGTTTTGGATTCGATTCAATAGTCCTATTGTAATAGGATATAGCTCCATTGAAGTCGTTCAGTAGAAATCTTTCATCTCCACTTTTATAATATTTTTCACCCTTTTGAGAATACCCGATTAAGGGTATAAATAAAAAAAAGAAAATTAACTTTCGCAGATAAGATGTTATAATCATATTTTCATAGACTGTTTTAACATTCAAATATTTTATAAGATTATTCATTTAAGAATCCCTTTTATGCTTTTTCTATTGTGGGAGTATATCAAGTTTAATAAACTAACTAAATTATAATAAACAAAAAAGGTCTCACTTTTCAGTAAGACCTTTTTTGTTTATTATCCACTTAGACCTACATACAGGTGCAAAGAGATACATTTTGTAGACTGGAGGGTCCGAATTTCGAACCACTTTATTGAAAATTCAAAGAATTTATCAATTTTCAAAGACTTTAAAATTTAGCATTTAGTACCGAACCTTCACCATCGATGCTTTGCTCTTGCAAAGGTTTAACATAAAAAAACTCCAATTGTTACATCAATATACAGTTTTGAAATTATTCCCTATTATTTATTCTCTTTTGACAAATTAATAGTTGTGATCCAACTTAACTGTAAATACCATAAATTCATCCTGTCCAGAGCAGCGTTACGAACCCATGTAATATAAGTAGGCCCAGCTTCAAAATTGCCAATCTTTTTTGTTTTCACTCCAATGCCTGCATACGCCCAGTTCTCTCCACAGAAGGTGCCTCTTGGACTGGAGGTTGTAAAGAAAAATTCATTGTATGAGGTAAAGTAACATTTGCCAGATTTTTGTAAAGGAAATTCTGTACCAATCAGGTATCGTAATCGATGTGAAAGAGGATAGGAATTATTTGTCCTGTTTTGAATAAACCGTTCATCAAAGCGGATGCGGTGTTTAATCGTAACCTTTTTTATAAAATGTTTGTAAGTGACTTGTTCCCATATCCTATGCTCATTATTATAACTATTCAGAAATGGATCTGAACGCTGGTAAGTATAACTGATTGCAAACGACAATTGCTTTGTAGCATTAAAAACGATCGCATTCTCATCATACAATAAAAACGTTTTAGCAGGATAAGTTACTCCTTCAATTTTCTGGTTAAAAGTATTGACAGCCCCAAAAAGGAAAATGCTATAGTCCCATTTTTTGTAGATTCGTCCATTCTGATTATAAACCGGAAACAATCCATAAAAATTTAAATCCTGGGCATTGATTAATTCGATCCACAGTGTGAAGAACAAAAGTATTAATAAAACTCTTTTTATCATGTATTACTAAAATTAGTTATTCAAAAACAGCATCATTTCACCTGTTTTGAGAAAGTCATTGGTTTTATAAATAAGATTGCTTTCCTTATCGGTGATAAGAAAAAATGGTAATCCTACTTTCAGTTCAGGGAATCTGGAATCGTTTTTAAATTCCTGAAATAATGGGGAGGTATCATATACTTTCAGAAGAACTACATTCTTTAGGGATTCATTAAACGCTTTGTTTGACTGAGTAACTTTCTGAAACTCCTTACAATTAGTACACCAGTCTGCATGAAAATCTACAAACACAGGTTTCCCTTTTTCTTTTGCAACTTTGTAGGCTTCTTCTTTATCCAGATACCATGTTAACTCTCCTTTCACTTCTGTTTTAGGAGAAGTTATGGCTATGTCTGCATTCGACACCGTTTGAGGGATCATTGCTCTCATCAATACAAGACTTCCTACAATACCTGAAAGAAGCAATAATGCTTTTCTCATTTTTTGATGTGGCATATATTGCTCCAGCTGATAGTGATACGCTGCAATTAGAATAGCCGCCACTCCGAAAGCTATAGCTATCACTGAACCATCAGCAAATCCGAAACCAAGCAATGCTTTTTCGAGATAGACATATGAAAAATATAAAATCAAACCACCTAGTATCCATTGAGCATAATGCATCCACTTACCGGATTTTGGCAACGATAATCCAAACACTCCTATCAATAAAAAAGGTAGTCCCAGTCCAATACCAAAAGCAAGCATTTTAACGGCTGCTGTTAATGCCAGTCCAACTGAGAAATCATTACTTTGTGCTGCTATTCCGATCAGGATACTTACTACAATAGGGCCTACACATGCCGAAGAAAGTAATCCTGTCCCCATTCCCATAAGAAAAGTACCGACAATGCCTTTGTTTTTAGATTCTCCTGAGGCTCCAGAAAAGATAGGGAGGTTCAATAGTTCAACGGAGGATAATCCCAAAAGAAAAATACAAATAGCTATGATTAAGTTAGAGATAGGTAATCGCAATAGTGTATTGAAGGCTCCACCACTGGCCGATGCTATTATTCCAAACAGGAAATACATAAATACTATCCCAACGAAATAAAATAAAGGATGGATGAATCTACGGGAAGTTCCTGATCGCGCTTTCAATATATTCACCGTAATCGGGTATAAAGGATATGTACAGGGCAGTAAGCTTGCTAATGCCCCACCAATCAATAAAAAGAAATAAGAAGTGAACGAGCTATCACCGGAAGATAATTGGCTTTCTAGCCAGCTGTTCATATCTGCTAGAGGCGATTGGGCAAAAGCAACAGTAGGAATGGCAAGTAATAAAGAAACTGTTCCTGAAATTATTAATTTTCTCATTATTTTACTTAGAATACTGAGAGAAAATATACATCATTTCTGCAGCGATCTGTCTGCAACGGTCATCGTACTTAGCTTCTTCTTCAGCTGTACCGTCAAAGGCTTTAGGATCCTCATAAGGAATCGCAACACGGAACGTTGCTCCTTCTACCATAGGACAAGTTTTATCTGCCTGAGAACAGGTCATCACAGCACAAAAATTACTTTTGGGATTAGGATCATCACTATACTTCTTGGAGAAAGCTTTTAGAGGTGTTACGTTATCTGAAAACTTCACTTCATATACCGGATTTTTATCATCCGAGGTTTTGGTTATTTTCAGTCCAGCCTTAGTAAGCGCTTTTACAGCTCTGGGATTAAATGCTGTACCTTCCGTTCCACCAGAATAGCAGGAAACCCCTTTGACACCATAATATTCTGCCGCGGTTTGCGCCCAGATCTGAGACATATGGCTACGTCTGGAGTTGTGTGTACAAATGAATACAAGACTGGCTTTTTTCTCAGCAGACAGTTTCGTTTTTAAGAAAAGTGTTATTTTTTTTAGCTGTTCTTTTCTTTCCGGGGTTATTTTATCAAAGTCTTTAACAGAAGCTTGTAAGTACTTATCAACTTCAAGGTAAACTTTTCTTGTGTGATATTCCTTATTTATAAATGAGGATGCTACTAATACCGTAGAAAATAGAACGATGTAAAAGATTGTTTTCATAATTTATTTTATAGTTAATTTGTATAGAAGATAATTCAGAGATATTCTACCTCTATATTTTTATTTCCTGTTTGTTTCAATATCATCTACTATTTTTGATTTCAATTGGGCCAAGAGATAGAACATCTCACGAGCCACTTCACGACATGTATCATCATAAGTCTTAGTTTCAGACAACGTTTTATCTGCGTATCTAGGATCTATATAAGGTAAGTAGAAACGTGCTTTTGCTTCTTTTGCTTCCGGGCATGATTCATCTTTGGCGGAACATACTATAATTGCAAAAAAATCTTTTTGTGGATTTTCTTCATTATTATAAGCTTTAGAATAATTATAGATAGGTTTGTATTTCTGGTTTATTACTATTTTATAAACCGGGTTAGTTTCAGAACTTGTATCCGCTTTAGTAACTTGTATTCCAACTCTACGAAGTGATTCTACCGCTCTTATATTAAATGCAGTTGCTTTGCTGCCACCTGAAAACGAGTTAACAGTAAATACACCATAATACTGATTAGCAGCTGTAAGCCAAACCTGTGCCATCTGACTTCTACGGGAATTGTGTGTGCAAATAAAGAGCGGTTGAAGAGCGTGTCTTGCCTGCCATTCTTGATACATGTAATCGCTAATCTTATTCAGAACTTTTTTCCTGTTTTTAGGAATCTTGTCGAATTCATCGACAACTGAATTCACATATGTTTGAAGAGTGTCATTAAAAGCCTGAGCTGACAAATCATTAATGGTAACAGCCATTAACACAGTAACAAGTAGAATTTTAAACAGTTTCATAGTTTTAATTTTAAGTTAACATTCATGCCAATAACGTAATATTACGATAATAAAGGAGAAAAAAACGAGGTACTTTATTATAGATTGCAATTCTATTTAATGCTAAATCTCTTCTAAACTGAACCTTTCTTTTTTGACAATTCCCCTTGGAATTTCAGAACAACGCAATATTGCGATTAATAAATATTAATTCCAAGGGGAGTTGAATAACTTAACTTAAACTTTACACGACAAATTTTCAGATAAAGTATGAAAGTCTAATTAATAGGTTAATAACTATAAACGATTACTTTCGATAGTCCTGAAAAGTATTCTGTTCGATGTGTATTTAAAGGATCCAAGGCAGGACCATTTGTTACAGTTCCATCAGTAGCAAATGCGGAGCCATGACACGGGCATTTAAAACTATTGTCAGATTGTAGCCATATAACACATCCAAGATGAGTACAATGCATGGAAAATGTTTTGTACTCAATAGCTGAAACTTTTCTTACAATACAAGAGCCAAGTGCAGGGATTTCAAAAATTTTATATCCTCCTATAATTTGAAGTTCTGAATGAATGTTTAGATCAATTTCAAACTCTGTAACTATATTAAATGCTTTGTCACTCAAATCGTAAACGGCTTGATTCGTTGCATCAAGTATTTTTATTCTGGCCTGTGCTGAGTTTATGGGATTTACTATCCAAGTATATGAATGTTCGCTTATATTAGTTGCTAATGTTGTCCATACATTGTTGTCGATGAGTAATTGTAATCTGAATTCGTTAATATTTTCAGCATCCCATGTGATATTATAACTTTGACCTACAACAAGTGTTGTGAGTACGTTTGGAGTTAATAGGTTAACATTTTTGTGTGCTGATCCTTTTATTATACTAAATGTACTGTCTGAAGTATCTGTCAAATCAATTTCATCACTCACTATTTTCAATTTACAGTTCTGAGCAAAAATGTCTATGTTTGGCAACTCAATAAGAGCATGAAAAGAAACTGCCTCCTGGTTTTTTTTCAAATAATCCCAAGTAATGCCAGAATCATAACTAAGTAAAATATTAATTCTATTGATATTTTCTGATGTCCAGAGTACATCAATAGAATTTAACTGATCAAATAACTCTCCTCCATTTGGAATTAGCAGTTTTAACTTGGTATTCTTATCATCTCCACTTATTAGATCTTCTTTCTTATTATATGTACATGCATTTAAAATTTCAGCCATAGGTAACAATAAACCTATAGAACAAATTTTTGAAAAGAGAATGGTAAACGTTCGACGATTAATCATTTAATTAACAATAGCTAAAATTAAGATATTAATATTCGCCTCCAACGATTCGTTTATCAAGATCCGTATTATTGAATTTAGGCAAAATAGTAGGTTTGGAAGTAGTCCCAGAAGTATCCGTTAAAGCTTTCATAAAAGAAATCAATTCCATCTTTTCCTTAGAAGTAAGATTTAATTTATCAGGAATAAGAGTTTGGTTCGGTACCTCTAACCCTATACCCACTCCTCCTCCTTTATTATAAAAATCAATTACCTCCTCTAGTGTTTTAAATACCCCATTATGCATATAAGGTGCTGTTAGGTCAATATTCCGAACACTAGGTGTTTTAAAAGAATGTTTATGCACTTCTACTGCACCAACAATAAATCTTCCCTCATCACTATCCAAAGTGAAATTTAGTGTGTCATTCGTGGAAGGTATTCCCAAAACTTCAGTCTCTGTATCCTCATAAAAGGGTGGCACAGTGCCATTGAATATTGGTGCAAAATGGCAAGTTCCACAACCAGCTTTACCCATGAAAAGATTAAATCCATTTTTTACAGAAATATCAATTGAAGATATTTCCCCTCTCATGTATTGGTCAAATGGAGAATCCAAGGCAACAAGGCTTCTTACGTACATTCCTAACGCTGTCCTTATTTCACTCATGGAAATTTTTTCCTGTTGTTTTTGTTTAAATAATTTTCTAAAGAGATTCCCATATTCTTCCGAACTATTTAGTTTAAGAATCAGCTCTTTATTTGTAGTGTTCATTTCACCTGGATTAAAAATAACATGGTGAAATTGGTCCTCTGGAAAACTGACTTTGCCATCCCATAGAAACAAATTTTGAAATGTGCTATTTAATAGGCTTGGGGAATTACGCATGGTATTTCCTTTAAAATCAAATGAAACACTTTTATCCTTCCCATCCGTAAAAGCTTTTTCTGGAAGATGACAGGAAGCACAGGATCTTTTATTGTTTCCGGAAAGTACAGGGTCAAAAAATAATATTTTACCAAGTTGTGCTATTTCATAGTTATGACTTATTAGCTTTCCTTCAGTAAAAAAATAGGGCTTTAGTAAATTCTCATCGAAAATATTTTTAGCCTGAGAATTTACTGCAGAATTATAAGCATATCTCGAATCTATAAAAGTGATTAAAAGAGATTGTTGAATTATTAGAATATTTTTGTACAATGGATTTATATACTCTTTAAAGAAGGTTAGGCGATCAAAATTATTGAAATCGCTATTTTTGGATGAGAACTTTATTGCAGCCTTTAGTAGTTCTTCTGTTTGTATTCCTATCTTACTTTTATCTTTAGATAAAAGTGGATAATAATAACCAAGATTAATTCGCAAAGACTCTAAAGAGTATATTAACTCAGAAATAGATTTTTTAGCAATTGGAGAATCGAAACCACTAATACCTAATGAAGAAATACGGATTAAATGATTGCGGATGGCGTCAAAAACTAAAGGGTCAGAAAATTCTATAGTTGGATAGAGCCGTTCCATTTCTTTTAAGCCATAAGACATACTTTCTAACTCATTTATTATAGCTTTTTTATTTTCTGAAATTTCTTCGCAGAAAATCAACTCTTCTAATACTTGAAATCCAGTAGGTTCCTTTATGGTTGTTGGTCCATATGTAACTTTAGGAAGCGCAGGTGAATTTAAAATACTAGCAGAATATGTGTCAAAATAAGTTACTAAGAATTCTATACTTTTATATTCCGCACGGCATTTAAAAAAAGCGTCTTTAAGATTCTCTTTAGACTTTTTTGAGGAAGAGAGTTCCTCACTTGCTTTTTTTAATTCTGAAATTGACCAGGAAAATTTTCCAAGTTTAGAACTATAGTAATTTTTTACTTTATCAGACGGATTGTCAGAATTGAATTTATTACCTGTATAGCTCAATAATATTGAGATAATAAATAAAAATGATGAGAATAAAAGAAGTTTTTTTTTGAATTGTATCATTTCACAGTATATGTATAATATAAAAAAGTACCCCACTAACAGGGTACTTTTTTATATTATTGAATAAATGATTATGTTATTGAATTATGACTTTATGCATTTTTCCATCTTCAGTTTTAAGAAAGTATAGCCCAGCTTCTATTCCTATTACATTGATGGATGTTCCTTTGATTGTTTTTCCTACTACAACACCTTTAGAATCAAATAAAGTAGCATTCACTTCTTTGTTAAAATGAAGTTCCTGAAATACAGGATTAGGATAAATAATAAAAGATTCGGCAGCATTGTTTATTTCTGGAATACCAGTAATGAAATTTGCGTAACCAGATACAGCGATAGTAGCAGTTTTATCGAATGGTGCAGAATTCCCCGTTGCATCTTCAGGGTGCTGATTGTTAATAAACAAAGTGTTTCCATCTGGTGTAAAAGTAGCACCCGTAACTTCAGCACCTCTTGATCCAATGAACAATAGGTGAAGATCTTCTAATGTAGGATTAATAATAGAAGCATCTAATAAGAATGCTTCACAAATTGCATGGGGATAAGTACCACTATAATTTGGTCTAACTCTACCTCTTGTTCTTCCTATGATATCTTCCTGAAGCACTAGCCATGTTTTACCACCAATAACCACTGTGTTAATACCATCCACACTTGCAAAGTTGAATTTCCCATGTGAAGGAGTACCACCATTTAAATGTGCCTTCACTGATGGCATACCAACATTGTTGTCATCCAAAACCAATACTGAACCATAAGGGTGATCTATTACCCCTGTAGTAGAATTCCATGAGCCTGGGAAATTAGGATCTTTCCAGTGTTGAGGAGTTGTTGCACCAGCTGTAATCGCTGATGAAACGTTTTTGTTATCCATTCCAGTTTCAGCTATGTATATTCTTCCATTTGCATAAGAAGCCCACTCTAATCTTGCAAACAATGTTGCACCTAATGAAATTGCCTGATTTCTTGAATCAAGTAAAGCAGTTAAAGTTCTAGGAATTTGAACCCATGTTCCAGAATAAGAACCAGGATTTTGTTTGAATGCATACAAGTTCCCAACACTAAAATCACCCGTTACATCCGCAACGAATTTGAATAAAATAGCAGCAGGGGTAGTATAATCATCTGTCAGGTAAATTGTCTTATTATCCGGTGCCACTACACCACCTTCATGAGAAAACCTTCCCATGTGATAGCATTTTTTTACTGCCTTTCCTGTAGTTGGATTTACCTCTGTCATCCAACCAAAATTTTGGTGAAGAAGAATGGTTTGACCTCCGAATTCAGGATATGAAGCAGGGATGGTGTAATTTCCTGCTCCATCATACCCGTATGCATTTTGGGTAAGATTATGCAAAGCAGATACTCCAGCAGATGTATTATATGTGTCGAATATTTCTTCTCCTGTCAAGTGATTGCCATTTGGAAGTTTTGCACCACCACAATTTATAGTAGTCCATCCAACCGTAGAAAAATCTACTGAAACAGAAGTATCTTTAGTGACTGCATGGTTTATAATCTTCCACTTGTTATTAACTTTTTCTACCTTTACAATAGACATTCCTCCACCTTCACCAAGATCTGGACGTTCAGTCTTAATCACACTTCTTTCGTGATTCATTATCAAATAACCTTTCGTATTAGGATTGATAGCATCTGGTTCAAAATACATGTAATCATGTTCACGAGGAGCAGTTGCAAATTTTTTGTAACCTCCAGCTCTTTCTTGTCTTACCCAATGTTGTTCAGCTCTGAATACAACAGAGGTATCCAAAGTGGGAGAAGCTAAGATGGTAGTCGATGTGTAATTTGTATCCAAAGATGGAGGAAAAGTCTGCGCATTAACGAATGCGAACATGCTGAGACTTAGTAAAACTAGTAAGTAAAATTTTTTCATAATAAGTCGGTGTTTAATTTGTTTGCAACAAATTTCGCTTATATACTTAATGCCTGTGTAACCAAACCATTATTATTACATAAAAATAACCACGCAATATGAATTCCTTGTAAGTTCAAAAATAAAAAAATGTAGAGATGAACTACCGCTGTATAAATTGACATAGATTTGAGATTGTCAAAATAAAGCAGTCATAACCTTATAAAAGGTTATGCTGCAAAACAAAAATATTCGTGATGAAACACTGAATACTTCAAAGGTAAAATTAATGGCTATAAGTCACCATTGATTAAACCAAAAATAATCTTTGTGTTAGCAATATATAGATAATTCAGATTTTAGGTATCTTAAAAGTTATGAATATTATTTGTACGTTACTTTAGAAATAAACTAACTAATAATATTTTTTCTTTAACCAAAAAGCTACCTTAACTAATAATATCAATGCTGGTACTTCGACAAGAGGGCCTATTACTCCAGCAAATGCCTGTCCTGAATTGATACCAAATACTCCAATAGCTACAGCAATCGCTAATTCAAAGTTGTTTCCCGCCGCTGTAAATGATAAAGCTGCATTTTGCGAATAATCAGCACCTAATTTTTTACCTATTAAGAAGGTAACCAAAAACATAATTATAAAGTAAATACAAAGAGGAACAGCAATTCTAAATACATTCATTGGAATCTGCACTATTAACTCACCTTTCAGACTGAACATTACAAGGATTGTAAATAGTAAAGAAATTAGTGTTAAGGGACTGATCGTTGGAATAAACTTAGTCTCAAACCACTCCTTCCCTTTCCATGCAATTAATCCGAAGCGTGTAAGAAGTCCTGCTCCAAATGGAATACCAAGGTAAATAATTACACTTTCAGCAATCTGACCGATACTGATATTCACTTCAATTCCTTTAATCCCAAAGAGAGGGGGTAGTACAGTAATAAAAAGCCAGGCAAACAAACTGAAAAATAAAACCTGAAAGACACTATTTAAAGCTACCAATCCCGCTGCATATTCTCTATTACCGTCTGCCAGTTCATTCCATACAATTACCATTGCAATACATCTTGCAAGACCAATCATTATAAGACCTACCATATATTCAGGATAATCGTGAAGGAATATAAGAGCCAATCCAAACATTAGTATAGGTCCTATTATCCAGTTCATAACAAGCGATAAAGAAAGTATTTTCAGATTGCTGAAAACCTTTCCAAGCTCTTCATATTTTACTTTTGCCAAAGGTGGATACATCATTACTATTAATCCAATGGCTATAGGAATATTAGTAGTACCAGACTGAAAAGAATTAATAAAACTTACACTGTCAGGGATAAAATATCCGGTTGCTATTCCAATAGCCATTGCTAAGAATATCCAAAGGGTAAGATAACTGTCAAGAAAACTTAGTTTCTTTCGTTCGGTAGGATTACAATTTGTAGCACTCATTATTTTATAATTGAAAAAACGTATAAACACTCTGTCGCAATTTGTTTGCAACGTTCCTGATATTTTTCATCCTGTTGAGGAGTTCCGTCGAAAGCCTTAGGATCTACATAAGGGCAGGAAATCCTTGCTTCTGTTCCCGGAATGAAAGGACAATTGCCATCAGCCTCTGTACAGGTCATTACAGCACACAATCCTTCTTTAGGAATAGAGTCATCAAGATAGGTTTTGGAAAAGCATATTAGAGGAGATTGCTGCTCATCATAAAATACAGAGTAACGGGGATTATTCTCTCCTTCCTGTGTAATCCTGAATCCTGCTTGTCTTGCTGCATTAATGGCGTTTGCATTAAAGGCCGTTGCTTCTGTACCCGCAGAATAGGTATTAACATTGTTAATGCCATAATAAGACGCTGCTGTCTTTCCCCAAATTTGTCCAAAATGACTTCTCCGGGAATTATGGGTACATACATAAATAAGTTCTGCTGTTTTTCCTTCACTTATTCTTTTCTGTACATACTGACTTATTTTTTTTAATACCTCTTTTCTTTCTTCCGGTATTGAGTCAAAAGATTTTATAGCTTCTGAAATATAATTTTTTATCTCTGGTAACATATCAATTTATTATTTTTCTATTCATACTAATTGCGGTATCAGGACAAAGAGCAACAAACTCTTGAGTACTCTTTATCTGTATAGGTGTGTCTTCCCGGTTTAAGACTGAGAAGTCTTTTTTTATAAAGTAAGCTTCTGCTGTAGTAGTAAGTAAGAACAATTCAGCTATATTAACTGATTTGGCATATTCTATAATCCGGCTCAGTAGGTTACTTGCGATACCTTTGCTTCGATGATTTTGATTAACAACTAAAGAACGAAGCAAGGAATAAGGTGTTAACAATTCAAGTCCAATAGTTCCTACAATAATACCTTGCTCTTTTGCTACGATAAAATGTTTGATATGTCTATCAATGTCATCATAAGGTAAATAATTTTCCTTCAACAATGTTTTGATCGTTGGTATATCTTTATCAGTAGCAAAAGAGTAGGTTATATTTTCCATAGTTAACAACAAGTAGCCTTAGGTCCGCAACCGCAGGAAGCATCAGGTCTTTCAGCATATACTGTAATGCTGAAAATGCCCATTCCCTTTTCCTTATAAACTTCCATTTCTTCAGTGGAAAGATACTTTGAAACTATTTCATCAGGAAGAATAATCTCTTTTTCTTTTTGAACGGTAATATTTATAAAACCTTGTTCAGCTAGTATTCCGAGATAATCACTTTTCTTAATAGCACCTGAGACACAGCCGGCATACATTTCTGCTTTCTTTTTTATTCCCATAGGTAAATCACCTTTAAGGACTACATCGGAGATACTAAAGTGTCCTAATGGTTTTAATATTCTGAAAACCTCAGCAAAAGCTTTTTCTTTATCAGGAACTAAATTCATTACACAATTGCTCACGACCACATCAGCACGTTTGGATGACAAAGGAATGTCTTCAATATCACCTAATCTAAATTCAACATTCTTGAACCCTAGTTTGTCAGCATTGGCTTTCGCTTTCTGTATCATAGCCTCTGTCATATCTATTCCAATAATCTGTCCTTCTGCTCCAGCAAATGCTCTGGCTACAAAACAATCATTCCCTGCACCGGAACCAAGATCCACTACGGTATCACCTTTTTTTATTTTAGCAAACTCTGTTGGCAAACCACACCCAAGTCCCAAATCTGCATCAGGATTATACCCTTCCAGCTTAGAGTAATCTTCACTCATAATAGTATAAGTTCCGCAGCTACCAGCACCGCAACAGCTTATTTCATTCTGCTCCTTCGTTTGTAAGGCAATTTCACTGTATTGCTCTTTTACAATCTCTTTTAATTTTTCATTCTCATTTTCCATATAATTATTCATTTAGTTAAACGCAATATTACGATATATATAGGTAAAAAATTTTAGCAACAATTTTCACCAGGAGTATAGGCATCAAATAGTTTGTTCAGAAACCTTTGTGTTTCTTTCCATACTTTTTCATCAATGCAATAACAGATACTAGTTCCTTCAATATCTCCTTTAATCAAGCCTACTTCTTTTAATGCTTTCAAATGTTGAGAAATAGTTGATTGAGATAATGGCAGTTCTTCCACAATGTCATTACAGATACATGCATCTCTTTTAATAAGGATTTCGAGGATCGCAATCCTAGCAGGGTGACCTATAGCCTTTGCCAATTCTGCTATCCTGTTTTGGACTTTATTAAAATTTTCTGTTTTGGTAATTCCCATTATTATATGTCTATAACGCAATATTACGATACATTGTTTAAAAAACCAAATAAATAGAAAAAAATTAATTAACAAACTTGTTTAAATGAACGTATGATTTTACACGAATCGGTTTTATTTTGCATATTTGAGCGAGTTAGTACTTATTTGACACGTCACTTTTTATGTTAGTTGGGTGCGGTAATGGTATTTTTAGACGAAAAATTATTGAAACAACTTTGAGAGCGAATTCCTCGTGCTCTTTATGCAATCTATGGACAAGGCGTAATTATCACGATTATTAACCTTAAAAAAATTATTACATTTCAGGGATTAGTTTCTACTCCCTGATAATTGGTAGTTATGTTCCCTAGTTGAGTAGGTAGAAAAGTCTGACCTAAGGCTGTCAAAAACAAGTTTGCGAGAAGTATTATAGAAAGTATGTATTTCAGAACAATCATAGCATATAAATTTCTTTAGGTATCTTAATTGTTGTCCTTTATAAGTTCATTCACCATTTTTATTGGATTTTTGCTTTTTGTTTTAATTTTTGCACTTCTAATTCAATTTTTTCCAAACAAACATTTTTACAATTCATTTCGGATTTAATTATTTCTTTCTCCAAATTATCCCTCAATAAAAAAGCCCTTTGCATAAGTTCGTCCGCATTAATATTTTCAAAAGGTATCTTCCCAATTAGCTCTAAGCAAAAATTAAAATATTGCACTTGCAATTGTTGAAGCCTGTTTCTATTCATAGAGAAAAAGACCTATAACTTATTGCACACTCACCTTCTTGGTTCCTAATCCTCTATCGGTAGTAATAACAAAATTATACAAACCTTTTGGAAGTGAAGAAATGTCAATTTGTGTATTTCCTTCTTTAGTTTGTCTTAGTACCTCATTGCCCAAAACATCCAAAACCCGTACGTCTTCAATAGTATAGATGGAATTTAGATTTACGTAATGATTAGAAGGGTTAGGAAACAAATTTATGCTTTGCGAAATAACGTCAGTCGTTATAATAGCAGTCACATCTGTAACGAAATTAGAAAGTACTCTTACCACTGCAAAATCATCATTTGTTCCATTATTAGAATGACCTGCTAATATAATTTTACTATCCGATTGTATAACAATACTTCTGGCTTCACTATTTCCACTTCCAATAACTATATTAGCGTTCGCTTCAAGGCTTCCTGTACTTGATAACCTTGCTACTGCGAATGTACTTCTTGTACCATCAAAAGAATATCCTCCTAATATTATTTTGTTTGTGTTAGTATCTTCTGCAATTGAATAACAAATATCTGTAACATGGAAATTAACAGATTGTTTGCCATCAGTATCGAAAGTATTATCAATAGAACCATCTGAATTAAGTCTGCATACTAAAAAATCGCTATTATCAGTTCCTCCAACAATTATTTTCCCGTCTTTCTGCATTCTTACAGAATTAGCTTTATCACTATTTGAACCCATGTCTACTAAAACCAATCCATTAGTTCCAAAAGAATTATCCAGTATGCCATTCGTCAATACTCTCAGAATAGCAAAATCACTTGAATTATTTCCAGCCACTACTATCTTACCATCACTTTGAATAGCGATAGAGTTTAAGGTATAGTTATTTATAACAACAATACCATTGCCACCAAATGAATTATCAAGTATGCCTGTGGTTGTTAATCTTATTATGCAAGGTACTCCGGAAGAATCCCCAACCAATACAATTTTATCATCTGATTGAATAGCCATCTCATTTACTATATCAGAACTTGAACTGACAGTAACTACAGATTTACCACTAGTAGCATAACTTCCATCAGGGCTGCCATTGCTACCAATCAAACTTAATACAGCATAATCAAGATTAGTAAGATTATAGGTGTAACCAGAAAATATTAGGTTGTTGCTTGATAATAATCCTAAACTTATTCCTAGCCCTCCACCTGCTGTGATTGCTGACAAAATTTTACCATCCGAATCAAAACTATTGTCTAGCATTCCAGTAGTACTAAGACGAATAGCGGAAAAGTTAGCGTCTGCTCCAACCTGAGAATAACCACCAACTACAATTTTCCCAGAATTATCAATAAGAACACTTCTTCCATTATCATTTGAAATTCCTATTGCAGTAGTAAATATTCCAGTACCATTAAAAGTTACATCCAAATTCTGACAATGACTTGGCCTTATACATAGTAATGCACTTGAGAAAATTAAAATTATTTGAATACGTTTTTTCATTATATTTTCTGCTTATTTAATTATAAGTATTTTTTTATTAATAACTATCCCTTTTTCATCAGAAATAGATAAATAGTATAAGTTATTATTTAGTCCTTCAGTTTCCAATTTACCAATTTGTTCACCTTTTTCAAATTCACCATTTCTGATTGGTGTTCCAATATTGTCTAGTAAAACCCATTTGCAATTAGCTGTAATAGGAAATTTAAAATCTATACTTATTATATCAGATGCGGGATTTGGGTAAATTTCAATTTCTCTCACATTATCTGAATTTATATCCCTATTAGAAGCAACTACTACGATGGTTCCTGAATTTCCATTACCCTTTTTCTGTGCAGCTTGATAAATTTCTTTTGAACTATAATTTTGAACATAAGAAACAACTCTTAAATTATTCCTATTTGCTGGAGAAATATAGGAACCATCACTCAATCGGTAATTCCAAGAATGGCTATAATATAATGCATCACCCTTTATCCAAGTTTTAGAAATAAAATCTCCTGCGGCATCAGGCAACATTTTACGCATAACATGATAATAATTTTTTGAATTAGTATTGTTATAAATAGTATCTTCTATAATGTGTGTTTGCAAAACAAGATAACCTGAAAAATTCTCTTTAGCCGTTATTTTGACATTCGTCTGCATTGTACTTGCACTGAAATTGTTAGTCATATCTATATCAAAATAAACATCCTTTAGAGATGCTCTGTCAATATCCGACACATCTAGACTATCAATACCATCATTTAAAATGAAATCAGGACCATATAAATTTTTAGCATAATTAGTCCTCCCATCTAAAATAGTATGAGGATCATAACTGATTCCATAGTATAAAACTCTAGAACTTGGATCCGCTGGATTTTGAGTATTAAAATTATCAGCATAAGGAAAACTTGTGTGCAAATGAATTGCTGCTAAATCCAAAGGCCTATTATTATATATTGTATTTACAGAATCATCAGCTCTGGGACACCCTATTCCTGTACAAAGATTAGAGGCTGTTGTAAAATGCTCTAATACTACTAATTTTTGTCTATCACCAATCCACACGCTATCAATTGCCATTCCAGCATTTAGCTGGGTAGCTGTACTTGAGCCAAAAGCAATTCTCAATTTAACAGTTGATTGTCCTGCAAGACTTTGTAAGCCAATCTTCGCAGTCCTCCACCCTCCATAATTACTCATCCAAGCATCACTTGTACTTAGTGCTTCAGGAAAATTATCTACACCATTATTTCCTATATCATCATACCAATTTAAGCCATCTCCTTTTTTTCCTATCTGTGTCCATGTATTCCCATTATCAGTAGAAGCTTCTAAAATTGCTCCTGCATTAACATCAGTTTGTAACCATATTTTTAACATTATCATGGGTTTCGTAAGCCCTGTAAAATCAAAACAAGGACTATTTAGATATGAATGCTCATTAATATTATATGAACCTGATAATCCAGTAACCCATACATTTCTTCCAGAAGTATTAATAGCCCCCGCACTTGTCCCCCATCCCCAACTTGGATTAGTTGTATTGTCGTAAGACCATCCCTGATTACTTGAAGCAAAGTTAACTTGATATGGATTAGCCGTATTTGGAGAAAAACTTGGCAAAGTAAAAACCCTTATTAAGGTATCGTCTACACATCCTTTATCGGTTGTTACTGTCAACCTTGAATAGTATGTAGAAGCTGCGGGATATATGTTCGTAGGACTTAATGTAGTATTATCAATTATTGTATTGTTGTCAAAATCCCACTCATTTAAAGAAATAATGGAACTCCCTGAAATCGTACTGATATTCGTAAAGTTTACATTATTTGTCCCGCAATTATTTTCCCATGTATAGCTTGCCATAGGTATTTTTCCTACTGTTGTAGTAATTCCAGTAGATGTTGTTGGACAGGTAGCAACTCCATTATCTACTGTTACAGAAATTATATCTCCGTTACTAATGTTACTTGCAGTATAACTGTTAGTAATGTTTGGCCCTTGTATACCATTGGTGTTTTTTAGAAATAAATAGCGGTTAGCTGTACCAGATGTATTTGCCGTGAAAGTGATAGCATCTCCTTCACAAATAATATTATCTGCATCACTACTCGTAAACAATACTGTCGGTGCTGCTACTACATTGACAGGAGTAGTAGCAGGAAAACTGCAACCACTAACAACCATCGTATACGTTATTACTTGATTTCCTGCCCTTGCTGTTGAGGGTGAAAAGTTAGAACCTGAAACTCCATTCCCTGTTAATGTTCCTCCCACAGGACTTGTCAGAATTGAAAAGCTACCCGCTGTATTACTACATACCAAAGATGGGAGTCCACTAACAGAAACAGTGGGATTAGGATTTGCAATTACAGTCATTGTTATTACAGAAGAGGTATCAGGACAAGTTAGATTTCCATTGTCTGATACTACCATTATTTGGTCCCCATCGTTTAATGCTGTAGTAGTATACAAGGGCGAAGTTGACAATGCAGTCGCTGGAATATTGTTTTTATAAAATTGATACCTTTTACCGCTTCCTGTGGATGTACCAGTAAAGGTTACTGATTGTAATGGACAAATTGTATTGTCCGCATCGTTACTTGATATGGATACCGTAGGACTCGTTTTTACCAACACATCAAGTATAGACTGATTTGTACATAGGCCACCGTTAAGTACAGAATAGGTTAGAGTATTTATACTCGCTGGAATCATAAATGCATTAAATAAATTTCCAGTTACCCCTGCTCCACTCCAAGTTCCTCCTAAGGGAGTTGCGGTCAAGGTATTGTTTACATTTTCCCTATTGCAATAATAAGGGTCAGGAGTATATGTGATAGTGGGAGCTGGATTAGGTACGCTGGTTAAGGTTCCATGGGGCAAATTGTTTGCTGCCATATTACCATTTTGAATATGATTACCTGTAGGATATGTTGATGTTATTCTATAGAGAGGGGCACTAGTTGCAGCACTTGTCGTTGCCCTAATTTGAAGTCCTGTAATTACAATTGAATCAATACTAGTCATAGAAGCAGTTGCAACGCTTATAGTAAATATAAGATTATTGCCACTAAATGTACCCAGGTTGGAAGTAGAGATATCAGCTCCATAAGCTGCAATATTCCAAGTCCCATAATTCCCCAATTCGTAACCGTTTGGAATTTCGATTTCATAAGCCCTCCAAAACTCTTCAGCGAAAGCACCGACAACGGTTTCCTTAATTACAAACGAACCTGTTTGCAATACAAAGTCTCCTGCCTGACACATTGGTGGGAAAGTAAATGGCTTCACCACTACCTGAGCATTTGCGCTCAAGGAACCCATAATAAATAATGTATAAACTAGTAGAATTTTTTTCATCGCAACATTTAAGAGTTATATTTCATATAAATTCCATATTGGAGTTGGCATAGCTGACCACGTTATGCAAATCTCTTTCTAATAACTTGTTTTGTCAATGACCCAAAAGAGTCATTTTTCTTCAACTTTTTTGGGTCATTATAAAAAAAAGCCAAAAATATCTTGTATTAATTTAATCTTCTCTTCTTCTGCTATTCTCTTGAGTTATTCTTAGCTTTTCTATCTCTGCTTCTACCTCTTTTATTAATTCTCCTTTGAAACCTTTCATATAATTTATGATTTCGATTTTGAGTTCGTCTCTAAACTGATACATTTTTAACGATAGTTCATTTCGTTGAATTTCTTCATCCGGAATTTTCTGTAACAACAATAAACAAAATTCAAAATATTCCTCCTGCACTTTAGTAATCCGGTTGTCAGTTACCATAAATTCTTAGCTGTAAAAATTAAACTCAATTTTAATTCTAAATATTAGGTCTGGATTAATGCTCAAATATATACAAGTTATTTCATTGTGGCAAATTTGCCACAATGAATTTTAGCGTTTTTGTCCATCATTAACGGATGGAACGAAAAGGGAAATATCTTAGAACGGAAGAAGAATTAAAGGCCTTTGGAACCAGAATGAGGTTTTTAAGAACCAAGAAGGGAATGACTATGCAGGAATTAGCGGATTTGAGTGATATAGAATATAGTCAGATAAGCAGAATTGAAAGGGGCATTATTAATACCAGTCTAAGTAATGTCTTCACTATTGCCAAGATATTAGAGATAGAACCAAAAGAACTATTTGATTTAAAAAATAAGACATCGACATAGAAATATTAATTGTCAAAAAATAATCAAATAAAATATCATTTTTAGCATACTAATATAAATACCCCTCACGTTTATTTAAGAGTTATGGACAATAATTTTTATACTCTTAATGATAACACGGGTGAAAGAAAGATGGGAACTTCTGGAGCAGGAGTTGGCACAGATTGAAGAGCAGGAATCCGATCTTGTTTACAGATACAAGCAAATGCTAGACATTGTTAAGTTTTATTGCAACGAAATCTGTCAGCTTTATGATACGGAGAATTGCTATACGCTTTCTGATGAAATTAAATTTTTCAAAGAGTGGAAACCGCTCTTTCAGAGTCGTCAGTATTATTTCACCGAAATGCTCCGTATAGAGACAGAAATCAATGCGCTTCAGGTTTCTAAAAAAAAGAAATATTTCAAAAAAGAACTCTGCAAACTAAAAGACCATTGCCACCATAACAGGCATATATATAAATACCTTCGTACAAACAGCAAGGAATTTGACCATTTGTATTTTACAAAACTTAAACCGAATCAATCTAAATACGATGACCAAGGAGAGAGTACTATTATTGAAGATGGGTATTCTTCCCTTTATGATTCAATGGCGGCCAAAATAAAAGCAAATGAATTGTTAAAGAAAAAATACGAAGATGAACTAAGTATAATTACTAATATCCCCAGCGAAAAACTTTCTGATATTTATGGTAAAGCCATTCCATTCCAGATTTCAAATATGAAATGGACGGAATCCAAAGCGGCTGCCGTAGAACTTCTGTACAGCCTTTACCTGACTAAAGTCTTTAATAATGGCAAGTCAGACCTTGCCGACTATATACGTTATGGGGAGCAAATCATGGGAATACCTTTAAAAGAAACGTTTTATAAAACCTACAACGAAATCAAACAGCGTAACGACCGTATACGTTTTATTCAAACCCTTTCGGAAAAACTGGAAGAAAAAATGAACAGCGACGATGAAAAAGACCCATTACCCAGAAAAAAATAAACGGGTTCTTGTTTAAGAACTTATAGAATGTAATTTTAACAGACCAATGATAAACGACATAGAAAAATTTTTGAAAGACAATTATTTTTTCAGGGACAGTCCGCTTCTGAATATTGACATATCTAATGGAGGAACTACTGTTTCTCTTATGATAGATTACAGGCTCGATGATGAAGGAAACATATCACCTCTATATGAAAAAAATCATTTTTGGCTGAGTTTTGAAACCGTAGAAAAATTCTACCAGGATAATACCGGAATCAAGGGAGGGAAAGTATCCAATAAAATCCATTCCATGACTTATAAGAATTCCCCTGACAACAACGTACATTCCATTGTCCTGTTATTTTCCGATGAAAGACGTATTGAAGTTTCCTTTCATCAACTGGTATATTCTCCATATTCTTACGATGCAGAGGAAATCACTATTAAATAATATTCCTTAATCATTTCTATTTATAATATCCATCTTTTTACTGCTCACTTTTAATCGATTTTCACCAATCCCTCATGGTTTTCACCAATATTTAACTCTATAACACCGCTC
>JANOTP010000215.1:0-8724 GCA_031416415.1 Cytophagales bacterium
AATCGAACTAATGATCTGTTGGCTTACAGAGAAAAAACTTCAGCCAGGTGGCAAATATCTTGTAAAACATACCACTAAAGAAACTAAGTGTATTGTGAAAGATGTTCAGTATAAATTGAACATTAGTACCTTTGAGCAAAACAAAGACGATAAAGAAATCGGATTAAATGACATTGCGCGTATAGTGATTAAGACTGCAAGTCCATTATTTTATGACAGCTATAATACCAACCGTTCTACTGGTTCACTCATTATTATAGATGAGTTTAGCAATGAAACTGTAGGAGCGGGAATGATTATCTAACAATTTACTTTTGTAATTCAACTAAAAAATGCGTATAATTATTCTGTAAAAGAATTTTATACGCATTTTTCATGGATCAAAAAAAAGAAGGTAGATTAAATAGGATAATAATACGCGCTTCATCTATAGCTCTGTTGTTGGTAGGTATAGGAGTGCTTGTGGTAGAATATATTTTTTGGATTGAACACTGGGTGAGCAATGCTACTGCAATCATAGTTTTTGTTACTTCTATTGCATTTTATTCTCTTATTACTTTTGTAGTTTTAAAAAACAAAAAAAAAATATTCAACTTAGGTGAAGATGATTAAGCATATTATAAAACTGGCCTAAATACTATTTAAAAAAGCAGAAAGCTTTATACTTAATCGACTTAAATCACCTACTATTCAATCAACAGGTCTTTAATATCTACCTACCTTTACTATTCAATTACAAAACAATCTAAAATTTATTCTGGGTTCATAAGTACTTAAAAAATACTTAGGTAACCCAAAACCAAATTGTATTGAAAATACAACGTTTTATATTATTATTCTAGTTTAGTGGTTACTGTTACAATTTCTTTATTAATACTTAATCTCGTCTCTGCTCCTAAAAAAATCGGCATATTATGTGGTTCGTGGCCAGCAGGGAATCCATAACAAACTGGATAATTATACTCATTTACAGCCTCTGCTATAATTTGATAAGCAGTTTTGCCAAATCCAATTTTATTGTCTTCCATAGCTGTAAAATGACCAACTATTAGCCCCGCTAACTGTTTCAGTACACCTGCACTTTTCAATTGTACTATCATTCGGTCTATGCGGTACAAATTTTCACCTACATCTTCAATAAATAAAATTTTACCTTTTGTATCAATCTCACTATTAGTGCCTATTATGGAACACATAATAGATAAATTTCCTCCTACTAACGTTCCCATTACTTTACCATGACGATTGAAATTATGAGAAGGAATGGTGTATCCATTTTTTTCTCCAAATAAAACGGCTCTTAGTTCCTCAACAGATTGTTTATATTCTTTCTTTCCAAATAATATAGGCATCAAACCATGAATGCTTTGTATCTTTTGTTTTTGCAATTGAGCGTGTAAAACCGTTACATCACTAAATCCCACAACCCATTTAGGTTGTTTCGTTACTTTTTTTAAACTAATATTATCAATAATCCGTGAAGTACCATAACCTCCTCTGGCGCAGAAAACAGCTTTAATTTCAGGATTATCTAATGCTTCCTGCAAGTCTTCTTCTCTATCCTGATCTGAACCTGCAAATTGGTAATATTTCTTATATAAGCTCTGGCCAAGCTCCACTTTTAAACCCCATGCTTTTAGAATAATAATAGCTGCATCAAGCTCTTTACTATCAAAATTTTTTGCAGTAGCTATAATAACTACTTTATCGTTTTTCTTTAAAAATGGAGGTTTTATAGATTTCATACTAAAGATATTATAGAAAAATAAATATACTAAATAAAAAGAGCCGTAGTGATACGGCTCTTTTTATTTAAATTTTATAAGATAATTATTTTGTTCCGTTTACTGGTGGTGTTGGAGTCACAACCGCAGGTTTGTCTGCAGGTGGAGTAACACCAAGATCTTTCAACACAAGGTTTGAAATGTCTTCGTCTTTATTTTTTGCATAAAGAATAATTGCAGATCCACCATAATCAGCATGAGTGCTCAACACATACGTAAAGCTGTTTGCCGCTGCTACTTTTTCGATAGACTTTTGAATTTTCTCTAATACTGGCTCAAGTAAAGCAACTTGTTTTTTCTGTAAAGAAGATTGAGCTGTTTCTTCAAATTCTTTAATTGAAGCCTGAAGACCTGTCAGCTCTTTTTCTTTATCTGCTTTTACAACATCAGACATTAAACCAGACTTACTACCTTTGTCATAATCTTGGTATTTTTTTTCAAATTCAGCAACCTTAGAATCCATTTGAGATTTCAACTGTTTCTCATAAGTTTGTAGTTCAGATTCTATCCTTTTGGCATCTGGAAGTAAACTAAGGATATATTCAAGATTGGTATAGCCTATTTTAGTTGGAGTTGTTTGCGCAATAGCACTGAAACCTGTGATCAGGGCGATGGCTAGGATTAACATTAATTTGTTTTTCATTCTCGTAAATTTAATTTATTCTCTCTTTTTGCAAATATTATACCTTTATTGATATTTACCTAATATTTATTATTATAACGGTCATTGTCAGGTTTATCCTCTTTATTACCTAGGCCCAACTCTTCTAAAACAAAATCCGAACAATCGTGAATAGGATTTGTATAGACCATAACCAGATCAGCCGATTTATCGAAAATAATTCCAAGCTGATGTTTTTTTGCAGCTTTTTCTACCGCCTCAAAGACTTTATCTTGTATAGGTTTAATGAGTTCCTGTTTTTTCAAAAAAAGCATCCCCTCAAAACCAAATATCTTTTTCTGAAATTCTTTTAAAGATTTATCTTTTGCTGCAAGGGTATCCAACCTTTCTTTTTTCATCTCTTCGGTAAGTAATACTTCTTCGGCTAAATACTTTTTTCTAAACTCATCAACTTGTTGTTTCATAACCTCAAGTTCTTTTTGCCATTTCTCAGAAGACTTATTTAATTCCTGTTGTGCTTTAGCGTAATCAGGCATTTTACTCATAATGAAATCACTGTCTATGTAACCAAATTTTTGAGCAAATGAGGAAGACAGACTACTTACAATTACGAACAATAAGAATACTATTTTTTTCATCGGAATTTATTTATACTGTAAAACGACGAATCAATATATTTCATATATTTTTTATAAAACTATCTTAACTGTTGACCGATAGTAAAGGTGAAAACTGGCTTATACCCTCCATTTTTACTTTCTGTAGGATTTTGATTTGGTATTAAATCCATAGGCCAACCATAATCGAGTCCAATTAATCCGAATGCTGGCATAAAGATTCTAGCACCCAATCCCGCAGCGCGATATAAATCAAATGGGTTAAATTTATTAGGGGAATCCCATACATTTCCTGCTTCGAAGAATCCTAATATCGAAAGCGACAATGCCTGACTTGTTGCAATAGGATAACGAATTTCAGCCGTAAATTTATCAAACACGGTTCCTCCTACTTGACTAAACTTGCCAAAAGGCAGAGAATAGGCTTGATAGCCTCTTAGACCAACGAAGTCAGTACCAATAGCTCCATAATAACCAAACATCCCGTTTCCTCCCATCACAAATCTTTCAAAGGGGCCTATGCCACTTTTAGTAGTATATGACCCTATAAAACCAAAATTCGCTTTTGCTCTTATTACCAAATTACGTTTTTTCCCAGCTATTAAAGTAGCGTACCAATCACTATCAAATCCCCATTTATGATATTCTACAAATTTAAAACGAACAGAAGCAGGATCATTTACATAATCCACATTATTGAAGACAGAATAAGGTGGTGTTAATGACAGTGTAATTGCGATACTAGAGCCCTTTGTTGGAAAGTTAAATTCATCAATATTATTTCTTGACAACGTAGTTGTGAATGCAATATTATTAGAATATCCGGTATCAATACCAATCCTGCTGTAATTACCATAATTTCTATAGTGATACAACGCATATGAAAGACTGTTATTTAATGTAAAATAATCATCTGGTTTCTTAAGTCTTCTTCCTAGGCCAACGCTTACGCTTGTTATATCAAGATGTTGATCAAACTTAAGTGTTTTACTATTATAACTATTACTATTAGAATGGTTGGCACTTACAGAAAAAGAAATTGGTTTCCTACCTCTAAACCATGGTTCCATAAAGGACATGGAATAATTTTGATACCTTCTTCCATTTGATTGAAAATTGATACTTAGTCGTTGTCCATCACCTGCTGGCAGTGGATCCCAAGTATTAAATTTAGAAATATTTCTTAAAGAAAAATTATTAAATACAAGACCTAATGTACCTGTTAAGCCTCCATAACCATAAACAGATTTCCGGGATCCTCCACCCCAACCACCTGACAGTTGTATCTGATCACTTGGTTTTTCTTCAACTTTATAATGAATATCTACTGTACCTTTAGCCGCATTCGGAACCGGATTGATGTCTATTTTTTCAGGGTCAAAATAACCTAAAGTAGAAAGTTCTCTTTGAGATCGGATAAGATCAGCACGACTAAATTTTTCCCCTGGTACAGTTCGTAACTCTCGAAGGATAACGTGGTCGTGTGTTTTAGTATTTCCGCTAATTGTAATTTTATCAATGATAGCTGGTTTACCTTCGTAAATTCTCATTTCAATATCAATAGAATCTCCGTCCACATTAATTTCTACTGGATCTACACTGAAGAATAAATAACCGTTATCCAAATACATGGAACTTATATCAACCCCAGTGGGATTGTAATTTAATCTCTTTTGTAAAAGATCAGAGTTGTAAATTGTTCCTTTTTTAATATTCAAAACCGTATCTAAACGACCAGAAGAATAAATATAGTTTCCCTTCCACGTTATATTTCTGAAATAATATTTCTTACCTTCTTCAATAGTAATGTCAATATTAATTTTATTCGATTTATATTTATAGATGGAATCTTTTACAATTGCCATATCTCTATATCCTTTTGAATTATAATATTCAACTATTTTATCTTTATCGGCTTCGTATTGTTTTTTAATAAATTTGGAAGAAATAAAGAATTTGTACAATCGCTGCTCCTTCGTTTTTTTCATTTTCTTCTTCAAGATCTTAACTTGCACTGTTTCTGCACCATGAAAATAAATATTTTTCACACGTACTTTTTTCTTGCGACTTACAGTTACTTTCAAAAATATATTATTGTCAAGCAAAGAGTCTCTCAATGGAACTATAGTAACTTCAGTATTGTAATATCCTTTTTCTAAGTAAAAGTTTTTTATTTTCTTCTGCGCATTTTTAATCATCGCATCGTTTACAACAGTACCACGGGTATGATCAATTTTTTCAAGAAGATCTTCTCGCTCTCCTTTTTTCACACCTTTGTTAAAAACATATTTAGAAAGTCTTGGACGTTCTTTCAAAACAAAATCAAGATAAATAAGAGTGCCTTCTTTTTTGGTAATGTTAACTTCGACATCTCCAATCAAGCCTTGATCCCAAATTCTTTTAATGGCATTACTAATCTGATCGCCAGGAATTGTGATCTTATCACCTTCTTTCAAATTTGTAATCGAAATAATTGCTGCGGGGTCTAAAAACTGTACCCCACTTACCGTTATTCCACCAATTATATATTCTGTTGGACTTTTGTAATCACCTCCCACCTTCTGACCGAAGGAAACCGTAGAAAATAACACACCTAAAATTATACTAAAATACTTCTTCATTTATTTACTACTACTATCAATTTGTTCGCTTGTTTTACCAAACCTTCTTTCTCTTTTCTGATAATCTTTAATTGCGGCATATAGATGCTCTTTCCTAAAATCAGGCCATAGCACATCCGTAATATATAATTCCGAGTATGCAATTTGCCATAATAAAAAATTACTCACTCGCATTTCTCCACTAGTCCTAATTAATAATTCTGGATCAGGAATATTTTTTGTGGTCAAATAAGAAGAAACTATTTCTTCGTTTATATTTTCCGTTAATAAATTACCTTTTTGTACTTGTTCAGAAATTTTTTTTATTGCCTCTATTATTTCCCAACGGCCGCTGTAGCTAAGAGCTAACACAAGAGTGAGTCCTGTATTATTAGCTGTAATATCTTTTGATTCTTGAAGTTGCTGCTGGCACACTGCTGGCAAATCAGCAATATTACCTATTGTAGCAAGTCTAATATTATTTTTATGTAATTCGTCTACCTCAGATCTTAAAGTAGAAACCAATAATTCCATCAAAGCATTTACTTCTTCTTTTGGCCTACTCCAGTTTTCAGTTGAAAAAGCATATAATGTAATATAACTAATTTTCAATTCCGAGCCCGCCTCGATTACATCTCTTACTGACTTTACAGCATTTTGATGTCCAAAAATTCTTAAAGCACCTTTCTTTTTAGCCCAACGTCCATTACCATCCATTATGATGGCAACATGTTGTGGTATTCTGCTTTTATCTATTTCTTCACTCAAACTCATTAAATCTCAATTTCCAAGGTGGTAAATCTACGAAAGGATATCCTTAATTAAAATTCAGCTTTAATATTTAAACTGCTGTGGGCAATTTATTCCATAAATAGTATAGCTCAACGTAACACCTGTATAATAATACCAATCATTATCTAATAAATTCCCAGTAGTTTTACCAGCAATTTCTCCTTTGCTTATTCCGTCTAAATAATCTGTAAATGTCTTACGAGCAACGAACTCGGCACCTAAGTTCCAGTTTCGGTTAAGTATGAATTTCATTCCTACTCCAAAAGGAATTGCAAAAGTAATTCCTTGTCCATCAAAATCTTCTGGTAGAGAATTTGATTTTGTATCTGGAGCACTGCCAAAAATGGCAACTCCACCTGTCATGTAGGGTGAAAATTTTATTAGTTGTTTTTTATCTCTGTAATTAATAAAATTATATTCTCCCATTAAAGAAATTTCGGAAACCGTAGATTTAAAACTTGCTTTTCTTATCTGTGCTACTCGCTCGTTGGAGTTGGATTCATTGCCTGATAATTGTCCAAGAGTAACGCCAAGTTTGATTGCTGTAGCGAAAGAAGGATTATAACGATAAAAAACCGTTCCAGCGGGTCTATAATTAAAAAAATTATACCGTGGGTTAATTTCACCAGTATAATTAAATCCACCCAAACCTATCCCAAATTCATGCTTTTGTGCAGTTGAATCATGTTGGATCATGAGTATTAAAAACAAAAAAACAGGAAGAATAATCTTTCCTGTTTTTTTAAAGTATTTGTACATAAAGCGTTGCATACTAACTTAAAACAGTATGCAAAGATAACGTTATTTTATTAATTCTATTGTATTATCTGAATTTAGGACAGATAACTTTTGTAGGTATGATATAAACCAAGTGCACCCCAGTAATAATGTAGGCATCTCTACGTCCTTTTGTATCACCACGTTGGTCACCAGATCTACCAAAAGCGTTTATAGAAGTTATGGTTTGTCCATTAACTACCTCTGAGTATAATCCATTGTTTAAAATTAAAGGAAGGTAATTCTCATTACTTAAAATCTCTGGAGTTCTATCGGATAAACTTACGGCATCAGACCCTTTGATTGCATTTAATCCATTTTTATCAACGTATTTACCACCAACGTCATCTAAATAATCTGTTGCTGTAAATCTCCAACCCATTTCAAAAGATAGGTCTAATTGTTTACTTAATTTATAACGAATACCAAGACCTATTGGCAATGCCACTTGATGCAAACTGTATTTTTTAGAAGCGTTATCTAAACCAGTTCCTTGTCCTTCAGTCGACATATCCCTTAAATCATATGTTGTACCATTTAATTTTGCAGTAGGATTGTGGTGGAAATAAGCTAACCCAACAAATAAAAATGGAACAAAATCAGGTCTTTTTTGAAATTTGCCTCTATGTTCTATCAAATCAATTATTACATCTGCTTTCAATTCATAAATCTGACTTGCGAAAGACAAATTCCTACCTTTTCTATAAAAATCCCCCCCGGTAAATGTAAATTTAGAGTTTTCAGAATCTTTTCCTGTTATTCTACCCATAGAAAATGTACCACGAATAAATATCCTAGGACTAATTCTTCTTAATACATCAATACCAAAATTATATCTCGTAAATTTAATACCTGGGCTTATAAAACTTGGGCCTGGATCCAATTCTCCAACATAATTCATAGCATTTACTGCACCTCCAATAGCCCAATACTTATTTCTTGAATTGAATCCTTGTGCGTTTGAGTCAAACACTAAGGAAAAGCAAAATAAAAATGCCAATAATACTAATTTATGTAACCTGTTCATATTCTGTAAGCTTTTTATCATAAATCCACAATAGACCGTATTTACAAATATATATTAATTATACGAAATTCAAAAGATTTTTCCTTATAATCGCAAGACTCAGATAAAAAAATTACAATTTATTCTTTTGATTATGAAACTATATATAAGATTTTCAAGTCTTATATATGTAATAATTACAACGTAAAAATACCTATAACCCTAATTTCTAAGGTCTAAACCCCAATTCAGCTTTTGTCTAAGCGTATTATAGTAATTGTAATTTTTCAATTCTATTAATTTTATTTTAAAATCAGCTTTTTTAACTACAAGTTTGATCGTTGCGGGCACTTTAATAGATCTAGAATCAAGTGAAACGAGGAAATTATTGCTTCTACTTTCTACTTCGAAAGAAATAGTACTGTCATCTGATACAATTAAAGGCCTAACATTAAGATTATGAGGGCTTACTGGAGCAATGATGAAATTATTTGACCCAGGTACAACAAGTGGGCCGCCGCAACTT
>JANOTP010000216.1:0-6653 GCA_031416415.1 Cytophagales bacterium
CCAGCTCTTTCTCCAATACCGTTTATGGTACATTCTACTTGCCTAGCACCATTTGAAAGGCCCGCCATAGCATTTGCGGTAGCTAAACCTAGGTCATTATGACAATGAACTGAGATGATTGCTTTATCAATGTTTTTTACATTGTCCACTAAATATTTGATTTTAGCAGCGTATTGTTCAGGTAAACAATATCCATTAGTGTCAGGTATATTAACTACGGTTGCTCCAGCTGCAATTACAGCTTCTACCATTCTAGCTAAGTATTCTATGTCTGCACGACCAGCATCTTCAGCATAAAATTCAATATCTTCCACAAACTTTTTAGCATATTTCACCGCATCCACACCTCTTTGAAGAATTTCATCTCGTGTGCTATTAAACTTATATTTAATATGCATATCTGAAGCGCCAATACCTGTATGTATTCGTTTGTGTTTGGCATATTGAAGAGCCTGAACTGCGGCATCTATATCTTTTGTATTGGCACGTGTCAAAGCACAAATAGTAGGCTCTTTCACAGCTTTTGATATTTCTACTACAGAATTAAAGTCGCCAGGACTTGAAATGGGAAAGCCCGCTTCTATAACATCTACGCCTAATTCCTCTAGTGCTTTTGCAACTTCTATTTTCTCAATAGTGTTCAATTGGCAACCTGGTACTTGCTCGCCGTCCCTTAATGTAGTGTCAAAGATGTAAACCCGTTTAGACATAATTATTAGTATATATTAATATGTAATGCTTATCAAAAAAAAACCATTCTCTGAAGTTGAGAATGGTTTCTATATGGTATGAAATCTATTACTCAACAATGACATTTGACGCCATTGGAAGCAGTAGAAATGCTGATATCGTATTGATTTTTTTCATTTGTTATATTCCTATCACAAATATAATCAATAATTCTCAGAATGGTAATTATTTAGATTAAAATTGGGTTTTACAAATAATTATTTGACTGTCATTGTATTACTTAATAAATAAGAGTAGAAAATGAATTAGTTGGGGCGCTTTAATTTTAAGAAGGTAAGCAAATTTTTAAGTTAGCTTAGTATTTGTATTAATATTCTTATATTTACTGTTGCTTATTCAAGTTAAAGTAAGGGTTTTGTACCATTTAAGATTTAAGTATACTAAGATGTATGAAAATCACTAAAAAGCTTTTTTTATTGAATGGGATTATTGCGACACCTTTTTTTAATTAGTACCGTATAAATACATACTCCAAAAAATATTGATAGTTAATTTTTGGAACGATTACATTCTTTATAAGGATAAGAATGATATAAATAACAAAAAACGAGATAATTTTTCTATATTATTGCCTTATAATAAAGTAGTTAAAAATGAAATTAATAAAAAAGTAAATGTACAAATACTGGCTATTTTTAATTCTTGTAATCTTAGTTAAACTCGAGGTTCACGCTCAATACCAACTCAAAGGTATTGTAAAGGAAGAGTCAGGTAAATCAATTTCGGATGCGCGAATTGCTATAGCAGGAAAAGAAATTTATAGTACTACAGATACGAAAGGCGGTTTTGTTTATGAACTAGATTATAAACCAGAAATGCCTATAAAAGTTTATATAGTTAAGGTAGGATTTGAGTTAAAAGAAGTTAATTTTTCTGAAGAAGATAAGTTTCTTGAAGTTATAATTAAAAAGATGGCAAATCCCGATCAAGGGAAAGTTGATTTTTTACAATTAGTTTCTGATAGTATAATCGCTTATAAATGGCTTACATTAATTATAGACGGAGAAACCTATTCAGGTGAAGAAAATGGAAAAATTGTCCTAACACATGGAGCTACCTACAACAGCGATATTCGTATTCCTGGCTTTCAAATCAAGGCTAAAGAGTATAATAAGAATTCAAAAAGGTTAATGGTTACAATTATACCTTTCCGATTAGACGAACAAATTTTAACTTCTTTAACAGATCCTCTTGAATATAAAAAGACGTTTGAAGGGCTTTTTAGACAATTTGAATTAGAAAAACGATTGATCACAGAGAGCAATCTTAAGATCGAACGGGAAATGAGCGCTATAATAAAACTGTTGGAAACGGACAGCTCTGTTTCACAAGAGAAGAGGAAAGAATTGACAAAGTATCTTTCACATCTTGAAGAGCTATACGAAGCTAATAAGAGTACACTTGAAAATGTTATAGAGAAAAAGTATAGTTTAATGTTCCGTATGAAAGCATTAATTATTCAGAAAGACTCTATAAATATGCTTTCTCAAAAAGAGTTAGCGGAATATAAAATCAAACAGGAAGCTATAGAAGATGAATACAGAGTTAAAATGACTTATTCTGTTATTATTCTTCTGCTTATAATTATAATTTTAGTGGTGGTTATTTTTAATAGTAGAAAACTTAGAAAACAAAATTTTATAATTGAAGAGCAAAATAGAAGCCTTGATGCATTTGTTTCAAAAGCTTCTCATGAAATAAAAGGTCCATTGAATTCGCTGAAAGGGCTCTCAGACATAGCCTTGAAAACGATAAACGATAAAGAGTCGCTAGAATATTTTGGATATATTAATAAAACTATTCAGAAGCTTAGTAAGACGGTTAACAATATGCTTTATTTTAGTAGAGCAAAAAATATTGTTCCAGAATATTCTGATATTAAATTGAAAAATTTCACAGATGAAATAATTAATGGATTAATGTTTAAAGAAGGTTTTGAGAAAGTTAAAATCAGTAATAGAATCCCAGAACGAATAGTGATAAACAGTGATGAAATTATTCTTGATTCTGTAATTCAAAATCTAGTTGGCAATGCAATTAAATACCAAGATTCCAAAAAAGCTACTTCTTATCTTGATATTGATATTGAAGAAAAAAGTGGAACAATTATTCTCCAGTTTAAAGATAATGGTATCGGCATAGATACTATCCATAAGGATAAATTATTTGGGATGTTTTACAGGGCAACTAATGAGGCAGAAGGCACTGGACTTGGGTTGTATATTGTTAAGCTAAGCCTTGAAAAATTAGGTGGAACTATACAGTTTGAAAGTGAGCCAGGTGAGTTTACTAAGTTTACAGTTACTGTCCCAATTAAAAAAAATCATTAATATGAAATGGTTTTTCATATACAGTGTTTTTTTCTTTTCATCATTAACGGTAGGGGCGCAGCACCATTTTTTTTCTGGAGGGGATAGTAATACTGTTTATTTATGTCAAGACCGTCGGGTATATGCAACAGGTAGTAATTATCTAGGGCAGTTGGGAAGAGGGCTTTTGCCAGGGATTAATTCGCCAGATATTATTTCAGGAATAGGAGGCTTTGGTACCTTAAATTCTATCAAGCAAATTTCGGGTAAACAATCTAATACATGTATTGCGTTGACTTTCGGGGGGGATTCTGTAGTCAATTGGGGAAGTAATAGTAATGGACAGCTGGGTAATAATCTTTATGGTGATAACGTTACCAATAATAATAGATACCCATATAGAGTAATTGGTGTTGGTGGTGTAGGCTATCTTACAGGAATAAAATATGTAGCTGCAGGACTACGTACCAATTATGCCATCTCTAATAATGGGAAAGTATTTGCTTGGGGGAGTGGTAATAATGGCTCATTAGGCAATGGCACAAATGGACCTGATATGACTTCTCCTATTGTGGTTTTAATTGGACCTGGAGATACACTAAAAAATGTGACAACTTTAACAGCAGGCAATGATTTTGCTATAGCTTTAGTTTCAGATGGCACATTATGGGCTTGGGGCCGCAATAGTGATGGGCAACTTGGACAAAATAATATAACAGATGTTTATTATGCCACTAAAGTAAAAGGCAAATCAGCAATAGGTTTTTTGAATAATATTATAAGTGTTACATCAAGCGGTACACATGTGTTAGCATTATCCTCCACAGATACAGTATGGGCTTGGGGTAATAATGCTAGCGGACAATTAGGCAATAATAGCAACGGGCCTCCCTCCACTACTCCTGTGGCTGTTCTAAATTCGACAGCAACGGGCCCTTTGAAAGGAGTTACAGCAATAGCAGCCGACTGGCGTTTTTCAGTAGCGTTGAGAACAGACAGTACTATTTCAGTTTGGGGAGATAATTCATTTGGAGTATTTGGAGATAACACGACCAATTCATCGTTAGTACCGTTAAAAGTTTTAGATGAAGCGGGGACAGCTCCCCTAAAAAATATCACCTCCATTTCTACAAATAGCAGAGGGCTTCTTGCTAGAAGGGCCAATGGAGATTTATTGGTGTGGGGTGACAATGATTTTGGTCAGCTCGGTCTTGGTGATTATATAGATAGAAAACTTCCAGTAGTTTTAACTTTGCCATGTGTTTTGTTCCCTCCTCCAGTATTTGTCAAAGGAACTATTTCAGGGCCATCTTCTGTGTGTAGTTCTACCAATTCAGGAACCATAAGCCTTTCCGGGCAAAATGGTACCATAGTAGCTTGGCAAAAATCAACGGATAAATTTATAACCTATAGTACAACACCTTCCTCGTCTTCCTCTTTTAGCTTTACTAATATTTCTCAGAAAACATACTTTAGAGCTGCCATACAATTCAATGGACAACTAATGTTTTCTGATTCATTAGCAGTAAATATTGATCAATCTTCGGTAGGCGGAATACTCAATGCTCCTGCTGTTGTTTGTAGTGGAACAAATACGGGCTTGTTGACATTGACAATGCACCTTGGAACAATGTTAAATTGGGAGTCATCTTTAGATTCTTTTGCAACTGCAGGTGTTCCGATTGTAAATAATCTTACTACTTTTAATTATACAAATTTGGTTTCGAGTACCTATTACAGAGTAATCGTTCAAAATGGGCTGTGTAGTTCAGATACTTCTACAATTGTCAAAATAACTGTAAATACAGCGTCTGTAGGGGGTGCTGTATCACCCTCTAATACCGTATGTTTTGGATCTAACAGTGGAACAATGACCTTGTCGGGTTATACTGGAGTTATTACAGGATGGGAATATTCGTCTGATAATTTTACAGGATTTATAAATCCTATTTCGAATTCGTCACCTATACAAAGTTATCTCAATCTTACCGTTACGACTTATTATCGAGCGATTGTTAAAAGTGGCGTTTGCCCGTCGGATACTTCTTCTACTGCTACTATTACTGTTGACCCCTTGTCTGTAGGAGGTTCAATAGCATCTGCTGCTATAGTTTGTAGTGGCGCAAATTCAGGATTGCTTACATTGAATTTTCATGTTGGAAGTATAGTCGATTGGCAAGTCTCTACAGATAATTTTAGTACGCTTCTGGTTACTCCTCCCAATCAAACTATTTTTCAAAATTATTCTAATTTAGCGGTCACTACTTCTTACAGAGTAAAAGTGCAGAGTGGCGTTTGTGGAGTAGTCACTTCTTCGCCCGTAGTTATTACTGTAACACCGATCTCCGATGGAGGAACCTTGAATGGTTCTGCTACCATTTGTTATGGTGCCAATTCAGGTACTCTTTCATTAGCCTCAAGTGTGGGGGCAGTAATTGAATGGCAAAGTTCTAACGATAATTTTGCAACTACTCCTGTTTCCATTGCAAATACAAGTCTTACTCTAAATTATTTAAATCAAACAAATTCTACACAATACAGGGTTATTGTAAAAAATGGTTCTTGTACAACAGATACGTCTACTATCGGATTGTTGGCAATAGATCAATTGACGTTAACGGGAACCCTGAGTGCATCTGATACTGTCTGTTCAGGAAGTACTGGTACCCTTGCTCTTGGCGGAACTATTGTAGGATCTGTTGTAAAGTGGGAATCTTCCAGTGATAATTTTATTACAGTTGTTAATCCTATTGCAAATACTACAACTACTTATAACTATCCAGTCATTACCTCTACCACTAGTTATAGAGTACATGTGAAAAATGGCGTTTGTCCTTTCGTGATATCTAATATTGCAACGATAAAAGTGGATCAGCAATCAAATGCAGGCACTGTAAATAGTAATACTAGTGCTTGTAGTGGTGCAAACTCAGGAACGCTTACTTTGACTGGGGAGATGGGAAATGTTCTCCAATGGGAATTTTCTAATGATGGATTTAGTACGTTTACCCCAATTGCAAATACAACTAATTCTCAAAGTTATTTAAATCTTACTACCACAACAGAATATAAAGTAGTAGTTCAAAATGGAGTGTGCCCCCCAGTAAAGTCTCCGTATGCTATTGTTACAATTTATCCAGTATCAGTTGGAGGAACTATAAACTTTCCAGATACCGTTTGTTTCGGATTTAACAGTGGTGGTCTATCCCTTATAGGTTATACAGGCAGCATTAACCATTGGGAAAAATCGACTGATAATTTTATCTCTACTCCTGTTTTAATAACCAATACCACTACTTCCGAAAGTTATTCTAATCTAGTGAGTACAACACAATATAGAGCACAAGTGAAAAACGGAGCATGTATTCCACAGTATTCGGCAATCGTTGAAATAACAGTGAACCCTAATTCCGTTGGAGGTACTATCGCAGGTGCTGATACCGTTTGTATTTCCGGTAATAATGGAACGCTTTCTTTGTCTGGATATTTAGGAAGTGTTATTCGTTGGGAAACGTCTACTGATAATTTCTCAACAGTTGTTGTACCAGTTGCTAATACTACCGATACTATTGCTTATTCTAATCTTACCGCTAC
>JANOTP010000217.1:0-8453 GCA_031416415.1 Cytophagales bacterium
AAGTATACGTGATTGGAGATGGCTACACAGACTATGAAATAAAAGAAGCAGGACTCGCAGATAAATTTTATGCGTTTACTGAAAATGTTTCTAGAAATGCCGTTTTAGAAAAAGCCGAATTTATAGCGCCAAGTTTTGATGAATTCCTTTATCAAAACAATTTGCCAATGGTAATTTCGTATCCTAAAAACAGAATTAAAGTTTTGTTATTAGAGAACATACATCCTGAAGCGGTTAAAATATTCAAAAGTGAAGGATACACCATTGAAACCTATGTAGGTGCAATGGAAGAAGACGAACTTTGTGAAAAAATAAAAGACGTTTCCATTCTTGGACTTCGGTCTAAAACTATCGTTACTCAAAAAGTATTGGATAGCGCACAACGACTTATTTCTATTGGCGCATTCTGTATTGGTACAAACCAGATTGAACTTAAAGGTGCTGTAAAAAAAGGTATAGCAGTTTTCAACGCTCCCTACAGCAACACTAGATCTGTAGTTGAATTAGTTCTTGGTCAGATGATCATGCTGATGCGAAATACAATCGAGAAAAGTAATGCCATGCACCAAGGTAAATGGGACAAATCTGCCAACAACAGCTTTGAGATTCGTAATAAGAAACTTGGAATTGTTGGTTACGGAAACATCGGTTCTCAACTTTCTGTTATAGCTGAAGCATTAGGAATGGAAGTTTACTACTATGATATTGTAGAAAAACTTCAACTAGGAAATGCAAGAAAATGCAACAGTTTGAAAGAGCTACTAAACATCGCAGACGTAGTCTCTATGCATGTGGATGGAAGGCCTACCAACAAAAATGTGATAGGTGCCAAAGAGTTTGACATGATGAAGAAAAATGTAATTTTCATCAACTTAGCTCGTGGTCATGTAGTCGATATCGAAGCATTAGTTGCAAATCTTAAAAATGGTAAAGTATGGGGTACCGCAATAGATGTATTCCCTTACGAACCAAAAAATAACAAAGAAGAATTTGTAAATGAATTACGTGGTATTCCAAATGTAATCCTTACTCCTCATATTGGTGGTAGTACTGAAGAAGCCCAATTCAATATCGGAAACTTCGTACCTAATAGAATCTTGGAATATGTTAACTCTGGAAACACGTTCCAAAGTGTAAATTTCCCAAACATACAGTTACCAGATCTAGGAAATGCACACCGTCTTATGCACTTACACGAAAACGTTCCTGGTATACTTGCTCAAATTAACAACGTATTAGCAAAACATAAAATCAATATATTAGGACAGTATTTAAAAACCAATGAGCAAGTTGGTTACGTAATTACTGATATAGATACTAAATATAAAAAAGAGGTTATTGAAGAATTGAAGAATATTCAGAATACAATTAAGTTCCGAATTTTATATTAATAAGTTTAAAGTTTAAGGTTTAAAGTTTAAAGTAAAAGGAGTAATCTCCATCATTTACATAAACTTTAAACTTTAAACTTTTCACCTTAAACTTTAAAGCATGAACAAAAAATTATATTTCACAGTAGGACCTTCCGAATTATATCCAACAGTACCGCAACACGTGCAATCTGCCTTGGATGATAAAATAGGAGTGATTACACATAGAGGAAAACAATTTCAAGAAATTTATAAAAATGCTGTAGACGGAATTCGTACACTTCTTAATGTACCATCCGATTACCACATATTTTTTCTTTCTTCTGCTAATGAGATATGGGAAAGAATAATTGAAAACTGTGTAGAAAATACTAGTTTCCATTGTGTGAATGGTTCGTTTTCAAAAAGATTTTATGAATTTTCTGGCGAGTTAGGAAAGAAAGCATATATAGAAAAAGCAGATTTTGGAAAAGGATTTTATCCTGACAAAATAAATGTTCCTGCTGATGCTGAAATAATTTGTCTAACATCCAATGAGACGAGTTCTGGTGTATCTATGCCAGTAGAAGACATCAATAAATTTCGTGAGAAAAACAAAGAAGCACTTATCTTTGTTGATGCAGTTTCTTCCCTTCCCTACCCCATTCTTGATTTTACTAAAATTGATTCTACCTTCTTTTCTGTACAAAAATGTTTTGGTCTACCCGCTGGTTTAGGCGTTTGGATTGTTAACCAACGTTGCATGGATAAAGCAGATAGCATCCTAAAAAAAGGAAAAACAATTGGCACTTACCATACGTTACCTTCTTTGTTGAGCAAAGGAAAAGATAATCAGACTCCAGAAACGCCAAACGTATGGAATATTTATCTATTGAGTAAAGTAGTGGCAGACTTTAATAAAAAGGGTGCTGACATTATTCGTAAAGAGACAGAGATAAAAGCAAAACTACTTTATGATTATATAGAGAGTAGTAAAAATTTCTCTTTTGCAGTAGAAGACCCAAAGCTTCGTTCTTTCACTACAATTGTAGCAAATACAAAAATATCTGCTGCTGAAATCAACAAACAACTAGAGCCATTTGATATGGTAATAGGTTCAGGCTACAGTTCTTACAAAGACACACAAGTTCGAATCGCAAATTTTCCTGCTATCTCAATAGAACAAACTGAAAAACTTGTAGCTAAACTAAAGGAATTATTTAATTAAAATTAGATTTTGTCATTATAGTGGGCATAATAATTGGCTCAGAAAATGACTCAGAACTATAAGCTCATACTAACTACTAACATGCTCGAATTAGGACAATCGTATACTGAACAGTTTTCGCTTTCTCAAGCTGAAGTAAATGCTTTTGCAGAAGTTACAGGAGATCACAACCCGCTACACATCGATGCGGAATATGCTGCTACCACTGTTTTTAAAAAGCCAATTGTACACGGTATATTTGGAATCAGTATATTCTCAAAAATATTAGGAATGAAATTTCCTGGAGAGGGCACTGTATATATGAAACAAGACATTTCATTTAAACGTCCTATGTATATTGATGTTCAATATGAAGCTATTGCTACCGTAAAGGAAATTAACAAAGAGCGACACCAAGCAATTATTGAAACCAAAATCACAGACAAAGATACTGGTAAAGTCTGTGCTATAGGTCAAGCACAAATTATGAACAACGAAAAAATATAAAAACAAATCCTGACCTTGGTCGGGATTTGTTTTTATATATAAATTTTAATACTATTAATTAAATTATTTACTCATATGATATCCTACGATCCTAAAAGCTGGTCATTACTGTTAATGGTTAAAGGAGCTTTACTCAGAAAGCTAATTCCAGGTATGCTAATCATTGGCACTATATCAGTTGTTTTATGTTACCTGCACATGGAAGAAAAAATATCATTCCTTGTAATGAGCAATGCACTACCAGGGTATATGGGTGCTGCTTTAGGTTTACTACTTGTATTTAGAAATAATACTGCTTACGAAAAATGGTGGGAAGCAAGAAAAGAAGTAGGTGGTCTTGTGAACGTTTCCAGAAACCTTGCAATTTCAATCAATGGTTTTTTATCGAAAGATAATCCTGAAAAAAATAAAATTGCGAATCTAGTTGCATCGTTTGCCTTTGTTATGAAAGGTCATTTGAGAAATAATGTTAAAATGCAAGAAGTACATATTCTGGAACACGATGATTATGTTATTATTGAAAAGTCAGAACATAAACCTACTGCTATTGCAAATATAATAATGAGTAAAATTGAAGCTCTTTGGAAAAACAAACACGTTTCTGACGTACAACAAATTGTATTAGTAAATCAAGTTACCACAATGGTGGATATAGTTGGAAAATGCGAACGAATCAAAAATACTCCTATCCCTATAGCTTATGCTTTTTTACTTAAGTTTTTTATTGTAGTTTATGTAATGATTCTTCCCTTTGGTTTACTCGACGAACTTCATTGGTGGTCTGTACCTCTTAGCCTTATTCTCTATTACATCATGATGAGTATTGTGATAACTGCAGAAGAAATTGAAGACCCTTTTGGAAAAGATCTGAACGACTTACCTATGGATGAAATTGCCGCTAACATCCGTAAAAATATCATGGAAATTGTCAAATACGAATAATTAAAAAATGTCTGCTACACTCTATGATATTCTTGGCGTTTCTTCATCGGCGAGTAATGAAGATATAAAATCAGCTTACAAAAAACTGGCAAAAAAATATCATCCCGATAAAAATTCAGGAAGCAGTTGGCATGAAGAACAATTCAAAAGAATTAACCAAGCCTATCAAATTTTATCTAATGCATCAAAAAGAAGACAATACGATAGCATTAAAGAATACGAAGCGTATCAAAGTAAAAATCCAAGACCTCACGTTCCTAAAAATCAAGAACCAATTAAGAGACCTAGCTATTCCAAGCGTCCTACCAATACTACTAATACTAAAAAGAAGTACGAAATTACCATTTCTAATAAAAAAATAAATTTATTAGTAATAGGGTATTATGTTATTGGCATATTGATCCTTTCAATTTATAGTGAATACAGAAATAATCAGAAAATAAAAGCGCAAATAGCAGAAGCATTAAGATATGAAAAGCTTGGCCAATATTCAAATGCTATAAGTGTGTATAGTGGTATTCTCACTTTGGAAAAAGAATATTCGGAAGCTTATGAAAGAAGAGCAATAGCAAAACTTCACCTTCATTATGATATCAATTCAGCTTTAGCTGATTTTTCTAGTGCAATTTCATATTCAAGTAATCCATCTGACACTTTATTATTTAAACGTGCTAAATGCTATTTTGAACTGCACCAATTTCCGCTTGCTATTATTGATTTAGATAATATACTTAGTAACGAAGAATCTACGCTTGATTCAGCTTATTTTTACAAAGCAGAAAGCAATTTTTACCTTATAAACTATACGCTTTCTATTCCGGATTATTCCAAATATATCTCATTACATCCAACTCCTGGTGAAGCTTACAACAAAAGAGGCTATGCCTATTTAAAAGAAAAAAACTTTCCAAAAGCCCTCTCTGATTATAATAATACCATTAAATGGCAACGTGAAAATGGTGAACACTATTATTACAGAGGATTAATTAAATTTGCACTTAAGGATACAATAAATGGTTGTGTTGATTTAACGGATTCATTTCTCTTAGGATATTCAGAGGCATTGGAAACAAAAAACAAGTATTGCACTCAATAGTACACTATAATTTTTAACGTTACAAATAATTTAAATGAAAAAAATATTCATTATAATCCTCTTCTTACTTACTATTTATTTGCAGACTCAGGCTCAGACTGCGCCTTTCAATACTCCAAATACTTATCGTACTAAAAATAACGCTAATTATTGGAAAAATAGAACTCCTTACGCAGGCTATTGGCAGCAAGATGTGCATTATAAAATTCAAGCTGAAATTATAGACTCCTTAAATATTATTGATGGTAAAAGTTATGAACTAACCTATTGGAATAATTCTCCTTACGAGCTGAAAGAACTTTTTTTTCATCTAAATGAAAATGCATTTCAACCCGGTTCTCACTACCACAACTTAAATGAAAACAATGATGTAAAAGTCAAATTTGGCAACTACGAAGCTAAAGGTTTAGGAACAACCATCGAAAATTTACAAGTAAATAATAAAAGCGTTCGAACGGAATTAGATAACACCATAATGAAGGTTTTCCTAAACGAACCCCTCAAATCTGGAGATTCAATTGTAATTACTTGTGCATTCAAAACATACTGGGATTCTGGCACTATGCGCCGTAGAAATAAAACGTTTGATTCTTTTGGCTACAAACATTTTGATGGCGTACATTGGTATCCAATCCTAACTGTATACGATCAAAAATTTGGTTGGACAACAGATCAACACTTAGATAAAGAATTTTATGCCAACTTCGGAACTTTTGATATTGCTCTTACTTTTCCTCAAGAATATATTGTTGATGCTACTGGAGATTTAATAAATAAACAAGATGTGATGCCAGATTCTCTTCGTGCAAAACTTGACATTAAAAATTTCGCAAAAAAACCTTTTAATGAAGCTCCCTCAATTATTATTCCTAAAGAAGAAGGGAAGAAAAAAACATGGATCTATCATGCTGAAAACGTCCACAACTTTGCTTTCACCGCTGACCCAACCTACCGTATAGGAGAGCGGGAATGGAAAGGTGTAAAAATAATTACGCTAGTACAAGAACCACATGCTTCTAAATGGCAAGAATCTGGTTGGTTTACCAAAGAAGTAATAAGAGTATACTCCGAAGATTTTGGTATGTATGCTTGGCCTAAAATAATAATTGCAGATGCTAAAGATGGAATGGAATACCCTATGCTCACACTCGACAACGGCACTTATCCTCAACACCAAGGACTGCTGGCGCACGAGGTAGGGCATATGTGGTTCTATGGAATGGTAGGTTCTAACGAAACTTATCGTGCCTCTCTTGATGAAGGATTTACTCAGTTCCTAACCGTTTGGTCTATGGACAAAATATTGGGAGAAGTAAGAGACAAAATAGGTCCTAATAAATACATTGATAAATTCATTGACTCATCCAATACACGTTACGAAAATTTATATTATCCTTATTTGAATCATGTAGTAGAAGCCTACGATGAACAACTAAATACGCACTCCTCTGGTTTTAATGGAGCACTGCGACATAGTGGAAACTATGGTTTAGTTTATTACAAAACAGGTGTGATGCTCTACAATTTAAAATATGTGCTAGGAGATTCCCTATTTTTAAGTGCTATGAAATATTATTTTAATAAATGGAAATTTGCACATCCTTATCCTGAAGATTTTAGACAATCAATTATTGAACATACACAAACGGATCTCAATTGGTTTTTTGATCAATGGCTGGAAACTACTAAGCACATTGATTATTCGATTGACAAAGTAAAAAAGAAAAAAGAAAAAAATAGTTCCCAAAAACAGTATGAAATCACCTTTAGAAGAATTGGTCGAATGCAAATGCCAATTGATTTTACAATCACCACAAAAGACAATAAATCTTACCACTACCACATTCCAAATACTTGGTTTGTAAAAGATTCGATCAACAAAAAAGTATTACCGAAATGGTACGGATGGGACTTACTACATCCTACTTATAAAGCAACCGTCACGTTACCCTCTCCTATCAAAATAGTTGACATCGACCCCACGCGAATACTTGCCGATGCTGACCTTACAAATAATAAATGGGGACAACACGGAATTCGAACTACACAATTTGATCATCGTGTAGGCAATATTGCTCGATGGGATAAACAACGAAACTTCCTACGTCCTGATGTTTGGTACAACAGCGTAGACGGTGTCCAACTTGGACTTCACTCAGAAGGAAGTTATTTGGGCAAATTTAGTTATGCTTCCACTATATGGGGAAATACAACTCTCGGACATTGGGAGAATGTAACATACAACAAAAATTTCATTCCATTTGCTTACAATTTATCAGGAAAAGTGTACACAAATAAGTTTTGGAAACAATCATATGCTTACCATACTATTTCTTACTATGGAGGAATATCAACTATAAAATTAGGCTACGAAAAAATATTTCGTAAGCAAGATCAAAAAAATCCGAAGTTTTCAAAATTATTTTTTAATATAAAAAGCCTTTATAATTATGAAAACTATAATCAATATTTACTAAATGCTGATTTGTGGGGCAACGGATCAAATCAATCAGGACTTAACAACAATAGTTTAAATCTTGGGTATTACAAAAATTACTTTTATAAAAAGGGGAATGGTGATTTTACCATCAATATTAGATCACCATTTATAAATTCTGATTATAATTACTCTTCGATAAATATTAACACTATTAACAATCTAGCGATTTCAAAATTTGAAGTACGCTCAAGAATGTTCGCACAAATCGGTTACTCCATAAACTATCCACTTGAATCAGCTTTAATGCTTAGTGGTGCTAATAGTGAAGAATTATTAGACAATAAATTTACAAGAGCAAATGGTATAGTTCCTACCAACTGGCTTGGCTTTGATGCAACTACTAATCATTTTCAGCAAGGAGGAGGCTTAAATCTTCGCGGATACAGCGGTTATTACGCTGTTGAATCTCGTAAACAAAATGGGACCGATAGTTTATTTCTAGGCTACTATTCAAACAGTGGAGCTAGCTGGAATGTAGAAGTTGATTTTGATAAATTTATTAAAATAAAACCAAAAGGATTTACAAAAAATTTAAAATTAGACACCTATTTATTTTCAGATATTGGTCTACTCGCCTTTCAAAAAAAGAATGAAGAATATCTACCCGGAAGAGTTAGAGTTGACGCAGGACTAGGAACGGCATTGACAATAAAATTTACTCCTTACCAATTGAATCCATTGATTATTCGTTTTGATATGCCCTTCTTCCTAAGTGCTCCACCTGCTGGTGAAGAATATTTGCAATTTAGATATGTGATGGGAATTAATAGGGCGTTTTAAATTTATATATAATAGTTTTAAAAAGAAGCAGCTATCAGAATAATCTGATAGCTGCTTCTTTTTAAAACTACC
>JANOTP010000218.1:0-18433 GCA_031416415.1 Cytophagales bacterium
TTTCAATGACAAAACAGTGTACTTGAAATCTGCTGACTCAATGTACAACTCTTGTTTATCGATTACACCTTTTACTGTTACTTTAGAACCTACTTTTAATGCAGTAATTTCTTTCGCTACTTCAGCAGGAAACTTACACTCCACATCATGACCAGATTCTGGATCTGCAAATTTACTTCCTCTGAATCGGATGTTAGCACCTTTTACTTTTATTTCATTACCGTCCATGGCACTGATAGCTCCTCTGCTGTTTATGTCGCCGGTAATAGTAACAGTTCTGCCGTCTAAAGCAGCATTACCTTCTTCTTCACCTTTCCAGTTTTTAGCGTAAAGCTCTTTTAGCTCAAGAAACGGATAGGCTTTTGCAGAATCAATTTCAATGACAGGAACTTTTTCCGCTACTACAGTATCTTTAACAGAATTGTCTTCTTTCTTTTCAGCTTCTCCTGAACAGGAAGCCAATACAATTCCAACAGACATTAAAATAAATAATTTTTTCATGGGTTTGAGATTTGATATTTAAATAATAATTAATAATTAAAAAGCAATATTACTATATAATCTTATTATAAGCAAAAGACTTTTAACGAACTTGTGGTTATATTTATTTTGCAATCTTGTAGTCGCCAAGTGATAAATAATTTTTGTGGCATCTCAGCACTCGCTCGGGTCTACCCGAGTGAGAAATGTTTTGCAGGACCTCTGGCCGGTCTACAAGGGAGAATCTTCCTGAGGAACCCATGATCATGTGGAAATGACTTGTCATAAGACAGTAGCCATATACTGCAAGACCTTTGTTCTTTTGACAAAATTTAATGCTGTCTTTACTCCGTGGCTGGTGTCCCACCAGACACTGCTTCTATGAAACACAAAAGCAAATTTCGAGGAGTCGAAAAAGTATTCACTATGCAACACTATTCTTTCTTCTAATTAGTACATTTGCTAGTTTTGGTATTTCATAGATAATAGTTGTTTGTGGAGACACAAACAACGGCTGCTGATTAAAGTGTGAGTCTAGAGTGTGAGTCTAGAATATATTCCTTACGCCCTTGTTGGTGCTTTTCACCAACAAGCGTTTCCTGTTGCACCAACGATTGAATAACTGATTTTTGCATTTTAATTTTATAATATTATTTTTACAAACACTTTTTAATCATTTTTTATGCAACAAGAACTTCAACATCCCCAATTTTTCACAGCTACTTGTCTGGAATGGCAGAGTTTATTTGACCAAGATAACTTTAAAGATATTATAATAAAAGACCTTCGTTGGCTTGTTGTACATGGCTGGATAAAATTATATTCCTTTGTCCTTATGCCTAATCACCTTCATTATATTTGGGAAAACCATCCATCCTTGCTCTATTCAAAAGTGAAAGGTGGTCATCTCAAGACTACTGCTCAAAAGATAAAGTATGACTTAGTTCTTAACGATAATAAACAACTACTGGATAAGTTTTATGTTGGAGCGAAAGATAGAATATATCAGTTCTGGGAACGAAATCCTAAATCGATAGATCTTTATACCCCAAAAGTGATTTATCAAAAGCTAGATTATATTCATGCCAATCCTGTACAAGAAAAATGGAGTTTAAGCAAAGAGCCCAAGGATTATTTTTATTCTTCTGCTGAATTTTATGAAACAGGCTTTGATCGTTTTGGTATGCTAACTTATATTGGAAATATTGGGATTTGGGATAGAGAACCTGATAGGGTTAGGTCAAACTATTTCAATAGGGGTTAGATGTACTTATTATCATTGCTAAGTTATTCAATCATTAGAGCCACAGGCAATTATGGAATTAAGATTTTTTTGAATTCTAAAATCTCACTAGCTTTTATTACGCATCCTAAATTCATAGGGATGTTTGTTTCTACGTTAGTTGGGTCAGTAGGTTTAACTTTTATTACATTTCCTTGAGCTGTAAATTGTGGGCCAGCATATAAAACTCCCAAAAGAAATAGTTTAATTCCAACTTTAGCTGTATAATTATCTTTGTCAGTGTAAAAGTCTCTATAAAAAAATATTGGAGAGCCGCTTGAACCAGGAAATGCAGCTACATCTATCAAGAATTCTCGTTTACCATTGTAATCCATATAAGGAGTCGTTGCTGTTATTCCTTCTCTAACAATTGGCATATTATTTTTCATATCCCATAAACCATTTGGATAACCAATCATCCATATATTCTCTATTGATTTTAATTCTTTTTTTTGAGTAGAATCATCAGGAATTCTATCTTCTGTTGTAGCAATATAAAAAATTCCAATGCCTTTTTTTGACAATTCTTCATAAATATATGCGGCTGGAATTGCTACTAAATCAACATCTTTATTCGGATGTTGAATTACTGTTTTTGCGTTATTAGGAATTGTCACAATATATGGGGCGCCGTAATCTGGTTCGCCATTTTTTACCTTTTTAAAGAATAGCTTTATATCTTTTGAGCCCAAAACCACATGCTTATTTGTGATTATGATAGGAATTTGATTTTTCTTTTCATCCTCAAAATTGAAAAAAAATCCTGTTCCAGTAATAGTCTGATTTCCATTAATAGCTTCAATTCTAATTGTACCATTTAAAAGTTGTTCAGTGATGTGCATATTTTTTTGTGCTTTAATTGAAGTTAAAAATAGCAGTAGAGTTAATAGGGTAAAATATTTTTTCATAATTTCTTTTTTTTCAATATTGATATTATTGCCTTACGAATAGAGGTCACTCGAGTAGACCTGAGGAAGTGCTAGGTTCACTTTTGAAAATGATTTGAACCTATGGAGATAAATTCAAATGATATTGAAAATAGCTACTTAACTAATTCAAATGTTGTCCATTTATAAGTACGTTTTATAAGCAATCCATCTTCATTTTCTAAAACCTTAAATGAATTTAAAAATGGAAGAATTTTTTCAGAAGGTTGAAATTTCTCGAGAGTTCCTTCATCATTTAATCGATAAAACGCTTTAAAATTGAGAAGCATTTTTTTTTGCTTTTCTTTATAGTTTCCATCTATTTTAATTTCATATGTACAACTTAATAATATTAAATCAAAGGTTTTATCCTTGTGCAGTTTTAATTTATAATTATCAAATCTGAAATCTGATTGGTTAATATAAGTAGCTTCTCTTGGTAAAACTGTTTTACAAGAATATAATAAAATTACTATTATAAATATTGCTGAATTATTCATTTAGATTTCATTTTAAAATATATTCTCATGATGTAATTATTTATTAGTAATTGGTTTATCAATATCAATCCTTCCATCAATTGGAGAAAATTTTGAAACTCTAACCTTATACCCTCCATTTGGAACTATAAAATTACTATCTGATTGATATTTAGAATATTTTCTCAGCACTCGCTCATGTCTACCCTGTGCAAGCAAAAACAGTCTATTTACATTTTCTTCAATTTCATAGAAGCACTTTCGATTTTAAATATAAATTCTTCCAAATATTCTCTTTTCATTCCTCTTGTTTCAAAAATAATTGACTTACCTCCATCTGGATTTACTGAAACAACATGCTTTCTAGTAAAATAATAAATTAGTATAAATACAATTCCTACAACTATCGGTATTGTAATAACTCCAATAATTAAAAACAAAATGTTACTTTGGTATTTAACTTCAATGGAACTAATTTTATCTAACATAATAGATGTAAAATCAGAATTACTTGAAGTGCCTTCATGGTACCTTAAACGATGGGTAGTTAACATTACTTGTCTATTTCCTGATTCAGTAATTAGCTTTTCATTTTCCAGTGATTCCATTTTAATGAATTGATTTATAGTGAATATTTATTTAACGGTTAATGTGCATGAATTTAAACTACAATATTTATATTTTATTTTGAAGTAATTGCTCTCAAACTCTATACTTAATAGCATTTTAACAATTATTCATATTCCCCAGATTGATAAATTAGTTTACTTTAAAACGAGAAGCATTTATCAATTATTCCACCAATTTCCCAACATTCCACTTCGCAAGACCGCCCTGAGGGCTACAAAATAGTCGGCACAAGTCTGGAGACTTGAGCCAGCTAGGGTTCAGACAATTTCTAACCTGCGGTTTTAAACGTGGGGCATTTAATTGACGAAGTGCATGTAACCGGCCAACAGTTTGCTTCATCCCGCTCGCTATCGCTTCGCAATGACGGCTGCGATTTTAACAAACAAATCTTGTTAATCTTTTTCTACGCAACAATGATCTTTTTTTAATTACGAACAACTACTGTCTGATCTGCAATATTCCTCCTGATTTTCTCATTCCTTCCTGCCAGATTTCATACAGATAAATGCCTGTATTTATATTCTCAAGGCTTATCTCTTGGTTTGTATTGGTGGTCAATTGAATAGTTTTTTGTAATACTCCAATAGATGAATATAAACGAAATTCAGATTTTGTGTTGGTTGAATTGGGAAGGTCTATCGTGACAAGGCCTGCAGTGGGGTTAGGATATACCTTAGCAATCGTAAGGTTTTGTGCTCTATATGCGGTTACGTGTAAAGTAGTATAAGTAGCTTGTACTTTGTTGCCTTTAGATAAATCGGAGTCAGTTGTTATGTTAACTGTTTGATACGTTTCGTTGGAGATAATAGGACTGTTGTAGTCAAAATAAATATAGGCTTTATTGTTAATTACTGTACCTAATGGAGTAGAAGAAGGCACTGTGATTCTGAAAGATACTAAACCATTGCTTTGTGCTTTATTCGCAGTACTATCAGGAAGAAATATATTTGGGAAAAAAAAGGTCAATACAACTTTTCCTTTTCCTGAAATGGTAAATGAATATGGATGAGAGCTTGTGCCTTTTATAAAAGAGCCGGGGTCAATAGCAAGATCAAGAGTGTCTATTAGTTTGACGGTATTGGCAATTGAATTTCCTGTATTTTGGAAATGGATTGTATATTCCAGTTCAGTTCCGGGAGCAATTTGATTTGCACTGCCAATGCCTGTTGGTGTTACATGTTTTGCATTTGGATCATGACTATTCGTAATGATATTGCAGGTAACTGCAGTTCCTTCATCGAGGTCATCGAGCGGTGAACTAGATGCTTTTGATGAAATTATCGTTGGGTTTGTAGTTGCACCGCAAGCTTCAACAGTTGCTCTTGGTCTGCTTTCCCCAGGGTAGAAGATGTTTTGGTCTGCTTCTAGTCGTATTGTATTTCCTTCAGAAGGATATTTGATCGTTAGTTTCTGGTTTGTTTTTAAAGAGAATTTATTTATAAAAATCAGCGTGTCGTTGCTGTAAATTCTATAGATACTGCTGTCTGTCATGTCTGCACTACCTATATTTCGCAAGGTAAAATTAACACTGTCATTCAGGCATTTTCCGGATGCAGAGATATTAGATTGATCCCAACCTGCAGTAGAGATGCAACTGGAAATAGGAAGTATAGTTGCTTTAATACATTGGGTAAGTCCCCGGATAGATTCGTCGTTGCAATGGACGGAGTCTATTAATGTAATTTTATCACATTGTCCGCTCCCTAAGTCCGTAAGGTTATAGGTGAGTACTTTTCCGTTTTTAGAAGACCACATAGGAGTGGAGCTAATAGGTTCAAGGTAGTCTGGGTATTCAACATGGATTTGAACCGAGGTTGCAGTTGCAGTTCCGTAATTACAATAGTTAATATAAGTAGCATTACGTTCACATCTACGCATGGTGCTATTTTGAATACTAACATTTAATAAAGCACATGTTTTGACAGAGTCGGCAAAATCAAAACAACAGGAATCTTTTTTGCTGCCCGTCATAGAGGCACTGAGTGTTTGTGCGCAATTGTTTGTAAACAATTTGGCGAAGGTCTTGTTGAATTGTTGCTGCAGCGTATACGTTACTGTTCCCGAATCTACTTTTATGTTGTAATTTCCACTTGCGTTACTGCTTGTATAGTAAGGGCCCGGTAAAGTTTTAACAAGTATATCCGATAGTCCTGTTTCGGGAAATTGATAAAGACAATCCTTGTTGATGTCGTTAACTATTTTACCTCTAAGGGTATTGAAATAAGAAGGTTGACCATTTAGTCTTGCAATATAAAAACTGGTAAAACCCTGATAGCTGTAAAAATCTCCGGTAATAATTATTTTTTCATCTTCCTGAATCATAATGTTACTTAGATATTGATTCCCTTCGTATATAGATGCCAAAGGTTTGAATAACGTATCAAGGAGTCCCTGTTGGTTAATTCTGGCAAGATAACGACTTGTAATGCCATCGTAGTTTAAGAATCTACCAACCGCCAGGATTCGCTCTTCTCTGTCAAGCACAATATCTAATATTTCTGAATCTGCTCCACTTATTGGAGCAAAGGTTGGGTCAATTGTCCCATTTGGATTAAGTCTTGCAATTGAAGTTCTAAAGCTTGAATTTAAGAAACCAAAATATCCTGCTACTACAATTTTGTCATCTGCTTGAACGGCAACCGAATTTATTGTTCCTAAAATCGGGTTGCCTATACTTAGAAAGGAATTGTCAATAGTTCCATTTGGATTTAAACGCGCAATGCTTTTTTGAGGAGTATTGTTATAATTATTTAAATTTCCTGCAATAAGTATTTTTCCATCGCTTAGTAAGGTAACGCTCTCTAAAGATTGATTTCCACTTAGACCTACTCCTGTATTAAAGCTATTGTCCAAACTACCATCGTTGTTGAGCCGACCTATGTCTGAAAATGAAATGGATCCATCAATTAGAAAGAAATCACCAGCAATTAGTATTTTTCCATCAGGATGAATAGCAATTGATTTTATGATTCCATTGAAGGTGGTAGGAACTGTAAATGTATTGTCAATACTGCCATCCTCGTTATAGCGAATTAGTAAACCAGGAGATGGAGGAGTTCCATTTGCAATAATATACCTTCCTCCAGCTATTATTTTTTTATCGTTCTGTACTTGAACCGCTCGGATATATATATTGTCAGGAGAAGTTGGAATGAAGCTGGAATCTAAATTTCCATTTGGCATAAGACGGGCAATACCATTTCTAATTGTTCCATTATATTCTGTAAATCCACCACCAATTATAATTTTACCATCTGATTGTTCGACTGAACAATCGATTCTCACGTTGGCGCCTAAAGAGGCATTAAAGCTATTGTCTATTGTTCCATTGTAATTGTAACGACAAATGGCGTATGAAGCGTATTGATTAATTGATTTTAGACTTACCAATTTCCCGTTTGATTGTATCCCAATAGCAACGTCCCAGATGTAGTTTGGATATCCTCCGCCACTGCCAACAATCAGTGAATTGTCGACAGTGCCATCAGTATTGAGTCGGGCAAGGGTATTGAGCTGGGTTCCGTTGTAGATTGACATGTTCCCACTTAGTAGGATCTTTCCGTCGCTTTGAAGTATGATAGAAAACACGTTATAGCCATAGTCAAAACCTGAACCTGTAATGAAAGTATTGTCTGCAGTGCCATTTGAATTAAGACGAATAATTCCATGCACATTGTTGTTGCCATTAAAGGCTGTAAAGTTTCCGCAAAGGATGATCTTGCCGTCCGTTTGCAAAGCATAAGCACTCGCTGTGCCATTAAATCCGCTACCTGTAGAGAAACCAGCATCTAAGGTGCCATTAGTGTTAAAACGTGCAATGTATTTTCTTCCGGCATAGTTCGTATGGTCGCCCACTAAAAGTATTTTTCCATCAGGTTGTATGGTTATTTTATTATTGCTGCCACCGGGAGAAGGAGGAGCAAAGCTTGCATCGAAACTCCCATCGCTGTTTATTCTTGCAAAGTAATAAATATTTATTCCATTATATTTAAAGAAAGAGCCAGTTATCAGAATTTTTCCATCTGCCTGTAAGGCAACGGAATTGATTCTTTCATTTGCGCCTAGACCTGGATTAAAACTAATGTCAAGGCTACCATTCGAATTCAATCTTGCAATGCGATTAATAGGAGTACCGTTAAAACTGGTAAACGCTCCTCCAATGATAATTTTTCCATCTGGTTGTACAGCAAATGCATATATGGTGGCATTTGCACCGGTACCTACTTTAAATGCTGTATCGATAGTACCTTCTGAACTAAGGCGTGCAATTTTCCCCACGGCTGTAGTTTTGTAATTGGTAAAATTTCCTGCCACAAGAATTTTATCATCAGGTAAAAGAGCAGAAGCATTTACATTTTCATTGAATACACCAATTCCAAAAGTAGAATCAATTCCCGCAGGATTATTTTGTGCAGATACTGTTAAGAAAGCAAAAAGTTGGAATGCAATTAAAAGGACTAATCTGTTGGTGAAAGAATTTTTTGACATAGCTAGTTGATTAAAAGATGTTACCAATATACGGTAAAATATTGAAATAATTGAATATAATGGAAGATGGATTGTGTTAAAGCCTTTCTTTCTGAGTAGTAACGACTTTTTATATACTTATCACTAATATTGCGTAAATCCTTTAAATCTTAGTTCAGACTTATTGCTGCGGTGTTTCATAGCAATGTCTTGTCCTGAAATAGGTTTACACTAAAGTAAACCAAAATGGATACAATAAGAGAAAATAGTACAAAATCACCAAATTTCAGATACTCTGAAGAATTCAAAAATAGAATTTGTCGGGAATATTTGCTCCGTGGCTGGTGTCCCACCAGACACTGCCTCTATGAAACACAAAAGCAAATTTCGAGGAGTCGAAAAAGTATTCACTATTTAGATTTTGCTAGTCTTGGTGTTTCATAGATAATAGTTGTTTGTGGAGACACAAACAACGGCTGCGCCTTATTTGAATAGCATTGATTTTTTCACTAACAACTGTTGCGCCCCCATCAAACGCATACCCATCCCTCTTTAGTATATAAAAAATATATAAATTTCTCAGGCAACCTATTTCTTTTAAATCTTGTCTTCTAAATAAGGACGTCAGTTGAACGTTTGAGTTTAATTTTTAATTATTAATTATTTAAAATTATGAATACCGAAAAAAAGAATGTGCTAAACGTAGAAGCTACGGACATGCAAGAAATCAATCAAGCTATTGAAGTATTGAAAACAAAATTGCTACCATTTTTAGAAGTAGCTACCAAAGAAGAACTTAAAGTTCTGCCAAAAATGAAAGACAAAAGTTTTGCATTTGTTACCAAAACGTATGAGCACTGCTCTATTCATCCTTTGTTGGTACCCAATTATGTAGACAAAGAATTGTTTAGAACTCATATCGAATCCTTAGAACAATTGCGCAATTTACTCAATCCCATAAAGCAGTTTCAAAATGGACTAGAAGATACTATTACCGTTATGGGTAGTGATGCTTATAATATGGCATTGAGTGTGTATGCTTCCATTAAAACGGCTTCAAAGAACAATGTTACGGGAGCAAAAGTGGTGTACGAAGATTTGAAAGTGCGTTTTGTACATAAAACAATTGCAAAACCTAAATCAACCGACGACTCTGCTGAATAGAGATAGTAAATTTAAGGATTTACTATCTTATGCGTTGCCTTTAATAGGGGCAACGTATTTTTTTTGTACCAGTTTTCTGTTTTTACCAAGGCGTTTTCTGTATAGTACCTCGTGATTTTTGTTTGAAACATCATTGATGCTGTTTCAAACTACGCCATTTCTGTATTTACCCTCGAGCTTATTGTTTGAAACAAGGTGTTACCTTATAATAACCCTCGAGGTTTCTGTTTCAAATAGGAATTTCCTTCTGTCAACCCTCGCATTTTCTATTTCTAACCTCAAGATTTCTGTTTCAAACAGGAATCGCTCTATCTAAAATAGAAAACGCGTTGTTAGATATTTAGATTCAGTTGTTTGGGATGGGAAACTGCCAGTCAGGTTAAGGTAGTGCATAGCTATTTCATTATTATATTTTACAAATTTTATTTTTAGTTTTATTTTTTATTTAATATATTACATTTAATCTCAGCTAATTGTAATTAAAATTCGTATGAATAAAATATTATTTACAAACTACACAAAAAGTGTATTCTTTATTATCTTTTATTTATTTAACCAAAGCTATTGTAAAGCACAAGCAAATGCAGGCTTGGTAGATAATTCATTTTCGGTAGGTTCAGGTTTAGATCAGGATATTAGAACTATTGCAATACAGTCCGACGGTAAAGTATTAATCGGAGGAGCTTTTTCCAACTATAACGGATTCGCTTGTAACGGTATTGCCAGGTTAAATCAGGATGGTAGTTTTGACCAAAGCTTTAATAGCGGTGGGGTAGGTACTAATAATAGTGTTTATAAAATTATAGTATTGCCAGATGGAAAAATAATGATGGTAGGTTTTTTTACCAGTTACAATGGAACCACTATCAATCGTATTGCCCGACTAAATCAAAATGGAACCCTTGACAACACTTTTACTCCAGGTACTGGAGCGAATATATGGACTAGCGAAATAATTCAGCAAGCCGATGGTAACTTCATGATAGGAGGTAATTTTGATCGTATTAATGGTGCTACAATCAATCGTATTGCGCGGCTAAATCCTAATGGAACGTTAAATCTTTCCTTTAATCCTGGTACAGGTGCTGATAGCTATGTATATGCAATTGCGGAACAGGCAGATAAAAAATTAGTGATTGGTGGTATTTTTACTGCGTATAACGGAACTCCCATAAATCGTATTGCAAGATTAAACGATAATGGTACCCTTGATAATACTTTTAATGTAGGGACAGGAGTCGATTTAGTTGTTTACTCAATCAGTATACAACAGGATGGAAAGATTATTATAGCAGGGAATTTTACAAACTACAACGGCACACCAGTAAATCGTATTCTTCGTTTAAATACTAATGGTTCTATAGATAATACATATAACATTGGTACTGGTGCAAATACTTGGATTTATAGTACCTTACTCCAGTCTGATGGAAAACTTTTAGTAGCAGGATATTTTACTAGTTTCAACGGTACCCTTAGAAATCGTATTATTCGTCTGAATAATGACGGCAGTATTGATAATTCATTTAATCCAGGTACAGGGTCTCCTAGTTTTATTTATGCTCTGGCGATACAGCCAGATGGAAAAATTTTAACAGGGGGAGGGTTTTCAACTTTTAACGGAAAGAATTACAAACGTTTGGTTAGGTTAAAAGGTAATCCTTTAAAACCGACCAATATCATTCGCGGCTCTGTATATTTTGATGAGAACGGTGATTGTATTCGACAGTCTTCTGAAAAAGCCATTCCTTCTGCAATGGTAAAGGCTACACCTGGAAATACCTATGGAATATCAGACGATTTGGGAAATTATACAATTGGCGTGGAAGCGAACGCAATTCCTTATGTTATTTCAAAAGCATACAATTCAATATATGAAAAATTATTAATCAGCAAGTGTGTGCCTAGTTATTCGTTGACGCTTACAGGTACCAATATAGATACTTGTTGTTTTGATTTCGCGGACTCTATTCGACAATGTTCTATTTTAAATATTAGTATTCAAAGTTCCAGAATGAGACGTTGTTTTACAAATACTACCTTCGTTAATTATTGCAACTATGGAAGTATTGCTGCTTCCTCTACTCAAATTAGAGTTGAATATCCTTCCTATGTGGTACCTATTTCTTCTGTCCCTGCTTGGACCTCAAAATCTGGATCGGTCTTAATATATGATCTAGGAACAGTAGCGGGAGGGTATTGTGGGAAGATTACAATTGTCGATTCAGTTGTTTGTGGTATTGAATCCATTAGAGGACTTACACAATGTATTAAAGCAAGTATTTCGCCTGTTTCAGATTGTGTCGCCGAAAATAGTAGTTGGGACCGTTCTTCTACAAAAGTTTCTGGGAAATGCGTAAATGAAAAAGTGAGATTTTCAATAAAAAATAATGGCACTGGTAATATGATAGACAGCTTGCCTTATCGAATTTACCAAAATGACACCTTGATTTTTACAGGCAACTACAAGCTGATAAGTTTAGATAGTCTTGTGATATATTGCACCGCAGATAAACAAACAATTCGTATAGAAGCCGATCAACATGCACTACATCCAGGTAAAAGTCGTCCTAGGTGCACGGTGGAAGCTTGTGGATCGTCGTCCTCTGGACCGTCTATAACTACACTAGTTTCGTCAGCTCCCCATGATGATCTAAACGAAGAAGAAGCTGTTTCATGCAATATTATTGTTGATAGTTATGATCCAAACGATAAGAAATCAGCACCTGAAGGTGTCGGTTCAACGAATCAAATTACTCCCGGAGAAGAATTAGAATATACCATTCGATTTCAGAATACAGGATCTGACGTGGCTTATACTGTAAAAATTATAGATACTTTAGATACTGCTTTTGATCTTGCTTCTTTTACAAAAGGTTCGAGTTCACACCCCTATACACTGCAAATAAGCGGCAACAATCCGAGGGTATTAATCTTTACATTTTATAATATTAATCTTCCTGACAGTACGACAAACAAACTAGGAAGCAATGGCTTGGTATCTTTTCGAATAAAAATTCCAGCAAGTTGTCCCTTAGGAACTAGCATAAAGAATCAGGCTTATATCTATTTTGATTACAATAGTCCAATTACAACCAATCAAACACTACATACAACAGGTATTAATGTAGAGGAGGATTTTAGTAAAGGAGTGAAAATACAAGTTGGAGAATTGTCTACAAATATGCGCCACTCTATTTTCTCTTTTGCAAAAATTTATCCTAACCCGTCCGATGGTAATATTACAATAGAAATACCAACTTATTCAAGTGGAATGGAGTTGCGTATTTATTCATGTATTGGATCTCTTAAAAAGTCTTTTAAATTAAATTCTACCTCTTCTCAACAGATTGATTTAAATGTGCTTCAAGAAGGTTTATATGTTTATGAAATCTGGCAAGAGGGGAGACGTAGTTCTATAGGTAAATTGCAAATTCAATAGTTCTATGTCGTTGTTTCTGTCTCCACCAACAACTTTCACTATGCAACACTATTGTTTTTTCTAATTGGAGGATTTGCTAGTCTTGGTGTTTCATAGATAATAGTTTTTTGTGGAGACACAAACAACGGCTGCGATAAGCAAGCACGAAATAAAAAATTATATACCAGAGTCAACAGGGACGCAAAAATTATTAGGATAGGCAAAAGTTTACAATGCCCTAATAAAGAACTAGAAAGGTAAAGCCGCCTGGTTCTTAAAGAAAAAGTAAATGTTTTAAATTAAATATTAAGTTTTCTTTTGTTGTAAAATGAGTATATTTATAATAATAAATCAGCTAGTTTTATTTTTAACACTATGATAAAATACTTTCTATTAATTTTCTTTTGCAGTTTCCTTTTTGCTTGTAAAAAAGATAAAGTTTTTACTAATGGAATCGATACTCCGAAAAATTTTAGCATTGAAAAAGGACGTTCGATAAGAACGGTAGTAGAGGTAATATTTCCCGAGTCCAGTATATACTCATATTATTATAACACCGCTGCAGCAGGCACTGAAAATGCCCTTATATTTTTTCAAGATGGTCTCTTATACGATACTGTTCCTGGTGTCGAATTAGCTACAGCTATAAAAGTACCCCCTTCGGCAATTAAAGCTCCTTATAAAGCAAATAATTCAAATACAGTACCTGCTTTTTTGTATGGTTTAAAACCGAATACTACTTACTATATAAAAGGATATAGAATTATTACTTCCTCGGGTGAAATAATTTTAAGTGATAATGAAATCAAAATTAAAACTACCGACGAAATTATTTATAATAATCTTTCATTGTCGAATTGGCAAGATGGGCATAGGATAGGGTATGCAGCAATTTATACAATAGATTATTATGCTAAGGTAGCAGGAGGGCAGCTCGCCTTAAGTAATTATGAGGATATGCTAATGGCATCTATGGAATTTTACGTTGATAATACTAGATGTCAAAATGTTGGATCTGGAATTTATTCTTTTTTTGATGTAGGGTTATCTATGAGTGGATCAACAGGAATAGATGGAAGAAATGAACCTTTGTTTAATGATTTTGTTAATAATCCTCAAATTCATCTTGAGCATATTGAGAAATTTATTGTAAGCGTGCCTTGTTCGTTCGCTCCTGGCAGTCATGATATCAAATTGAAATTTGATGGATATTGGAGTACTATCAATACAAACCAGCAGGCGCCATATCCCATTGTTGCTTATACAATGTCGCTTAGTAAAACCAACGCAATATATGATGACTACATTTACATCAATGGGCTAGATAGTTTAAATGCAGCAAGAAGCCATGCTGTTTTGCTAGATGATTTAATTGTTCCAATAGAATACGATAATTTTTCAAATAAACATGTATTTAAAGTTCCTCAAAAAGATAAAGGATTAAAAGAAGTTAGGTTGTACAATAGTTGTGATAATCCATTAATAGGGAATTTAACTATTGAGTAATTATTATATTATTTAAAACTTATGCCGTTGTTTATGTCTCCACAAACAACGGCTGCGGCACAAGTTTTAAAACTTGTGCCAGCTGGTAATTTAATCATTTAATTTTTTCTCCATTGTACTGATCTCTGTTTTTTCTTTTTTTATCTCTTGGCGAATAAGGCTTAATAAACTCATATATATATTGGCAACCCATACAAGCGAAAATCCTGCTATTAGATAACCTCTCCAATCTTCAAACAATAATCTATAATTTGTAATAAAAAGAAATAGAATGGTTACGTAATGACTAAAACAATATTCACAGGTGAAAAGGTAAAAGAATTTTCGTTGGAAGATTGTTTTACTATTTTTGCTTCTGTTGATACAATATTCTCGGGGTTCCTTAAAAACCTCTTCTTTCGTCACCGTCCACGAGATACAAGCGATAGGTATTGCTAATATGAATAACCAAAGTATTTGTATTAACATAAATTGATAGTTAAATAATTTAAATACTATCTGTAATATAAGTCAAAGATTGATTTATATTTATAATAAGTATTATGAAATTTTCTAAAAGTTTTACACTATTCATTTGTTTACAGAGTTCATAGTTAACTATATCATTCACTAATAATAGTTACTTCTGTTCTTCTATTTAGTTGTCTTCCTTTTTCAGTTTCATTGTCACTGATAGGCTGACTTTCACCATAGCCCTTGGCGATAATTCTGTCAGAAGCTATTTTGCCTTTTTGTAATAAATATTTTTTTACGGCTTCGGCTCTTTCTTGAGATAATAGTGTGTTGGCTTCATCATTTCCTATGGCATCTGTATGTCCTCCAATTTCAATTTTCATGGCCGGTTTTAGTTGCAATAATTCTATTAATTCGGAGAGTATACTTTCAGAGTTAGATAGTAGTGTAGCTTTTCCAGATTCAAATTGAAGATTTTTAAGTGTAAAATATTTTGCGGGTTCATATTTTATAAGGATGGTCGACATAGCATATCGTCCTGGCGTTTTGGGAATTGAAAAAGTATTGTACTCCTGATTTTCACCAAGGCCTTTCAGCGCTATGTTGTAAATATCACCCTCTGGAAGTAAAAGTCTGAACTGGCCTAATTCGTCTGTCATTCCTTGAATAACTACTTTTGTTTTTTGACCTTCAAAAAGTACTCTATCGTGTACTCTTATTTTATTTTTGAAATCTTTCACAATAACTTCTACCAGAGCGCTGTCTTCTGTAGATTTTTGGGGTTGAGCATTAGTCGCATAGACTGATAAACATAAAAGGACAAAAAGGAATGAATGTTTCATAGTAATTGATTTTTGATACTATAATGCAGAACTTCTAAAAAGGTACAAGATTAATAAAAAAATTATAGTCCAAGGTATCTAGTTAAGGTCTTGTTCCAGGTTTTGCGAAGAATCTCTGGAGGTTTTATTCTAAAGCCCATATCCAAACATACGGTACCAAAACTAGTTTGTATTTTTGTGCCGCTCAATCGTACTACATTATTTTCTCCACTTGCTCTTATGCCTATATAAAAGTGTTTAGCACTGTATCCTAATGCAGCACCACCTTCTAAGAAATAATTGACGTTAGACCTCCATTTGCTTTCTTGATTAAGGTCGTTGGTATAACGGTAGATTAGATTATTATTCATTAGAAATAAATTCATTGAAATGTACATACGTTTAAAAAAAGTTAAATTCATTCCCATACCTGGTCCTGTTTTAAATACTAGGGCGTCAATTGAATGCACTTTCGAAAATTCAGAAAAAGCTACTTGTTGGGCTTTTGATATAAAAGAAGAATCTGAATAAAGTTGTAAATAACTAAAGTCTACCTTTAAAAGAAAACCTAATTTAGTTCTTATCTGTCGATCGCAATAGGTAACAGGAGCGGAGAAGGAATATCTTCGCCAAGAGGCATTCCAAATAGCGGTTCCAGAATAACTTCGTATGCCCATATCGGGTCTTATAATAAAAGGTGTTTTCGAAGGAAGAGTAGTGTTGAAATTTTGAGTATTTGCATCGTAAAGGCCTTTGTATTTTCTATAATCAAAGGATATAACAAAAGCTTTTTTTCTTATTTTTATTCCCAAAGAAGAATACGCTGACTTGCCAAGACTGTCTATAGTAGCTGGGTCTACTGGTAATTTAAAGCCAAAACTTACTCCCAATACTTTATAGCCAACATTGAAACCAAAGGTTCCCGAATAGTTTCCTTGGAAATCTGAGTTGTATTTCCCTAAACTATCGGTTAGTGTATTCATCTTCATTGACATAAAAGGAGCTGAGGTATACACCCCAAACATTAAAAGTTCAGAATAATCTCTTATATAACAACTATCTTTTCTAGCACGTTTTTTTTCGTCAGATCTAAAACTAATAGCATTTTCCTGTGCTTTTGAAAGCGTGCAAATAAGGAAGCATAAGACAACTAAAAGCGTAATTGATTTATTAAACATTCGGCAAAATAATTTTTTTTATTTTAATACTCATTAAATTGTGCTTAATATTATTAATATCTCAAGTAAAATTACTTATTATTATCAAACATATGATTCTTGCTATTTTCACTTGAATCCCCTGAAAAAATTTAAGGATACGTAAATGTTTCCCTTTAACTAAAAAGTGCCTCTATTCTTTAATTTTACATTATTTAAAGTCAACCTAAGTGTATTGGTTAATTTTTATAGTATTGGAAATGTACATTTTTTTAACTTTTTAAGCCTATCTCTCGTTTACTTACTTTAGGTAATTAGAACAAACTATTAGAAGGTTTCAAACGATTCAATCTTATAGTGTAAATGACAAATATGAAAAATAGAGTAGTAATAATCAGCTTTTTGTTTTTAATCGTAAATTGTGGCTTTGCTCAATTTCAGGTTAATAATGATGCGGTTTCTCTTGGTGGTGGAAATTATCAATTGACTCAGGCTGTAAACAATCAGGCAGGGTCTGTTTGGTATAAATTACAACATGATCTTAATGATCCTTTAAATATTCAAGGTAAATTTTATTTTGGAACCGACAATGCAGGAGCCGATGGTATAGCCTTTGTCCTTCAAGATAATTGTCTTGCTGCAGGTACTGCTGGTGGTGGTATTGGTTATTCTGCCATGCCTGGGCAGTCCATTGCGGTAGAATTTGATACCTATCAGAATATCTTAGGAACTGGTTCTTATGATAACAGTGATCCAGTCTACGATCACATAGCTATAGAAAAAGCTGGAAATGTAGACCATGCTAACGTTACGAATAATTTATTAGGACCCATACAAATGCACTCTACCAAAGCAGATGTGGAAGATGGAATCTGGTATGATTTTCAAATTTCGTATAATCCTGTTACAAAAGTACTGGATGTGTATTTTGATAATGTGTTAAGAGCTTCATATGTAAACGATTTAAAAACGAATATTTTTAGTGGAAATCCTTTTGTTTACTGGGGGTTTACAGCATCAACAGGTGGTTTTTTTAACGATCAAAGAGTATATATAAACGCAAGTCTTTCTACGTATACACTTACAGATCAAACAACTTGTACTAATCCTGTTTCAGTAGATTTGCCTTCTTTGGCCAAGTATACTGGCAAAAATTTATCTTTAGGTAGACCTGCATTTTCTTCCTCTAATGAGCATGGTGGTGTACCTCCTGACAAAGCAGTAGACGGCAATGCTGGTTCTCGTTGGTCAAGTTTGGCTGCCGATCCTCAATGGATATATGTAGACTTAGTTACGATAACAGATATAGACAGCGTAGTGTTGTATTGGGAAACAGCTTATGGAAAACAATACATCATTCAAGTATCTAATGATGCTACCACGTGGACAGATATGTATACTGAAACAAACAGCGATGGGGGGAAAGATAAAATTATATTTTCTGCTTCAAATGTAAGATATGTTAGAATGTATGGAACTCAACGGGCAACAGGATATGGATATTCAATCTATGAGTTCCAAGTTTTTGGAAAATTGAAATATGTTTGGGCACCTAATGATGGATCTATAAGTGATATTTATAGCCCTAGTCCAACCTTTACACCCGCTGCTACTACTGCTTATACCGTTACTATTCCCGATCTATGC
>JANOTP010000219.1:0-23614 GCA_031416415.1 Cytophagales bacterium
TTGTTTATACTCCTTTAAAAAGGATCACCCCTTTTGCTGTGTTTGTAGGCGCTTTCCCCGGGGCAATTCCTCCATTGTTAGGCTGTGTTGCCGCTACAGAAGGTTTTGGAACTGTGCCTTTGATAGGCTGGGTTCTTTTTGCCGGACAATTCATCTGGCAGTTCCCTCATTTCTGGGCCATCGCTTGGGTGTTGGACGAAGATTATAAAAAAGCAGGTATTCGTTTGCTTCCAGGTTCTGGACAAGATGTTAAAACTGCTTTCCAGATAATGATTTATACCTTGGTGCTTATACCGCTTGGCTTCGTTCCTTATTTGATGGGCATGACGGGTATTGTATCCGCATTTATAGCGTTGGTTTGTGGTATATTATTTCTGGCACAAACATTTTACCTTATGAAAGAATGTTCTCGTAAGGCTGCACTTCTTATTATGTTCGGTTCGTTTTTGTACTTACCGATTGTTCAAATCGCATTTGTATTAGATAAAGTGGAGAAGATATGATAGAGATTACAAAAAAAACAACGGAGTTTGAAAACAATGCACACCGTCCATTGTCAATGCACCCTAATAAATTTTCGTTATGGTTGTTTATGATTACGGTGGTAATGTTATTCGCTGCTTTCACTAGTGCTTATCTTGTAAGAAGAGACGGTGGAGATTGGTTACAATTTGAATTACCAACTATATTTCTTTGGAATACTTGTATTTTGGTAATTAGTAGCTTAACGATGCACATGGCTTTCGTTTATGCTAAAAAAGATGAAATTGAAAAAGTAAAATATGCTGTCTTGGCAACTATCTTTTTAGGCTTAGCCTTTATGGGCTTTCAAATGATAGGTGCTTGGAGTAGCTTAATAGATATAAAAGTTTTCTTAGGTGGCAAAGAAAGTAATCCAGCGGGTTCATTTGTGTATGTGTTCTTTATTGTTCACGTACTCCATTTGTTTGCAGGTATTGGATTTCTTATCTTTTTATATCGTCAAACTTTAAAATTAAAAGTAAATTCAAAAAGTATGTTGCAAATGGAAATGACAGCCACCTTTTGGCACTTTCTAGATTTGCTTTGGGTTTATTTATATGTATTTTTGTTAATCAATAATTAATTACAACGTTTAAACATGGCAACAACAGCTACAACAGTAAGTGATAAAAATTTGTGGAGAGGTGGAGCAGAACCACTTAAGGCAAGTTATGGTAAATTGATGATGTGGTTCTTCCTGTTATCGGATGCTCTTTCATTTTCAGGCCTTTTGATAACATATGGCTTCAGTAGATTTAGCCACCTTACTTTTACAGGAGATGTTAAAGATTTTGTATGTTCTGCCAAGTACTGGCCATTTCCAGAAGAGGTATTTACACACATTCCTTTTGTACATATCAATGCTCCATTAGTATTTGTTGGTATTATGACCTTTGTCTTGATCATGAGTAGTGTTACAATGGTATTGGCAGTAGAAGCAGGACATAGAATGGATAAAGCAGCCGTTCAGAAATGGATGTTATGGACTATTTTGGGTGGTCTTACCTTCTTAGGTTGTCAAGCTTGGGAATGGACAATATTTATAACTGGTGGTAAACCTCTAATGGTTGATGGAATTGAAATAATAGGAGCTAACTTATCAGGAAACGAATACGGTCCAGTATTATTTGCTGACTTATTCTTCTTCATTACAGGTTTCCATGGTACGCACGTTTTGAGTGGTGTAATTGTTAATATCTTTGTATTTTATAATGTTTCGCTTGGTACTTATGAAAAAGTTGGACATTATGAAATGGTTGAAAAAGTAGGTCTTTACTGGCACTTCGTAGATCTTGTATGGGTATTCGTATTTACCTTCTTCTATCTTGTTTAATCGAAATTACTAACACTTAAAATATTTACTATTACTATTATGGGACACCACGAACATACTTCCGAGATAACAGTACTACCTCCAGATAAGGCTAAGATAAAAAAGATCTGGATGACAGCATTGATATTAGGTTTTTTTACAGCCGTAGAATTTGTCGCAGCTTTTACAATGAAAAAGGGGATATTGTTAACTTCTTTATTTGTTATACTTACTTTTGTAAAAACATTTTACATTGTAGGAGAGTTTATGCACTTGAAATACGAAGTTAAATTTCTAATCTGGTGTGTGGTTGTACCAGTTGTATTTATTTGTTGGTTTATTGGAGCGATGCTTACAGAAGGCCATTCAGTAGAAGTACTCAGAAGTTGGGTACAAACTTGGTTTTAATAAAATATTAAAAGTCCCGTTTAATACGGGACTTTTTTTTGAATAGACATTGAAAATATAAAATGAAAATCAATAAAATAATAATGATGTCATTACTTATGTTGTTGCCAATAGGCATCATCGTATTCATAAGTAATTTCGGAAAAAATAAATTTAGTCTCCCTGTCTATTTTGCGGAAGATTCAATTGAGACTACTGGTGGGAGATATAAAGTAACAAAGGCTTATACCGTTCCTGATTTCAATCTAATAGATCATAATCGTAAACCTATTACTCAAAAACAGTTAACAGGATATATTTATGTAGCAGATTTCTTCTTTACTAGATGTGGAAGTATTTGTCCCAAGATGTCTACTCAATTAACAAGAGTTCAAGAAGAGTTTTCAAAAGATGCGTCTGTTAAGATTGTTTCCTTCACAGTAGATCCCAAACACGATTCGGTAGAAGTATTAAAGAAGTATGCTACAGAATATGGAGCAATAGAGGACAAATGGAGATTCGTTACGGGAACAAAAGATTCCATTTATGCGTTAGCTCAAAAGGGTTACTATATAACGGCAATGGAGGATACAGCGCATCCTTTAGATTTTATTCATAGCGATAAATTAGTATTGGTTGATAAAAACGGCTGGATAAGAGGATACTATAACGGAACAGATTTAAAAGAAGTTGATAAATTAATTACAGAGATTAAAGTGTTACAAGAAATATATGCAGACGAGTCCATTGCTAAGTAATCAGAAAAAATACGACGGTTTAATTAAAATTCTTGCGATTTTAGTGCCATTGCTGGTAGCTGTTTTGTTTGGTATACCTACTAAGTTAAATTTAGGATCTTGGACGAAAACTTTACCTCATATAAATGCAGTATTGAATAGCCTTACAGCTCTATTATTAGTAATTGGTTATTTGTTTATCAAAAGCAAAAACATAAGTTTACATAGACTCTCAATGCTTGGTGCATTTAGTATGGGATCTATTTTTCTGGTTTTTTATGTTCTTTATCATATTTCAAATAAGCCAACTTCCTTTGAGGAAATTGGAACTGTGAAAATTGTTTATTATGTATTATTAATTAGTCATGTTGTATTGGCTGCGGTTGTCGTACCGTTTGTATTGTATGCTGTTTATTTTGGTATAACAGGCCAAATAGAAAAACATAAAAAAGTAGTAAAGTGGACACTCCCTATATGGTTGTATGTTTCGGTTACAGGAGTAATTGTATATTTTATGATTAGCCCTTATTATAGTTAATTAATCTTTATTTGAGAATCGATATGAAAAACAGCGTTAAAATTATTTTCGTATTTTTAGTAGTTATAATTTTCAAAATCATTTCTAATGAAGTGAATGCACAATGTGCTATGTGTAAAGCAGCTCAAAATTCATCTGGGTTTAGTGCCAGAGGTTTAAACATGGGAATTCTATATTTAATGATAATTCCTTATATAGCTTTTTCATTTTTAGCTTTTTTCTGGTACAGAGCAAGTAAAAAGCAGAAAGAGCAACAAAAAAAGGTTTTAGAAGCTTTAAAAGGTAAAATATAATTATTTTAATTTACCTATCGAAATTGTGGATAGTAATGTAAGAAACAGGTAAACTTTACCTGTTTCTTTACGTAAAACGGTAACAGCTAACCTAATAATCAATGGTAAATTGTTACGTTTAGGTTAATATTGCTCAATTACCTTGTTTTATACACATAAATGCCTCAAATTTACAGTTATAGTAATTCTAAAAACTTGGAATGGTTACAATTATCTCTTCCAACGTATTTAGATTGTTAGCCCCTAAAACCTTATCTATGAAAAAATTTTACGTATTGGTATTCCTATTGTTGAATACATTATGCATTTATGCAGCAGGTATTACTGCTCCAAATTCTAAATTATGTACACAAACGTACGTTACCATTGGCAATATTGTAATCTCAGAAACAGGTGCTGTTGCTGATTTTGGTTTGGTTGGAACTGCAACCGTTGGAAATTATTTATTTATAAAAGCTCCTACTGGTTTTGAGTTTGATCCTGCATTTGGCAATGTTACTTCTGCGGGTGGTGGCAATATTCTTACTACTACACTTGTATTTGTTACTAGTTCTGTGATAGCTGTTTCATATAATGTCGATAATAATACAGTATTGAGGAATGATGTATTAACGATTAGTAACATAAGGACGAAAGCGCTTGCGGTGAGTGGAGCTACTTCAAATGCAACTATTGGAGCTGGTTCTACTGCAATAATAGGTATAGGCGTAGGAAATACTGTTGCCACTTTCCAATCTGCAATTACAGCTATTTCTTTTAGTCCTGCTTCTCCAAAGTGTAATAACGACGCAACGTATGCCTTAAATGGAACTCATACACTTGCAGCATCGGTTTCTTTAACATCAGCTACCTATTCTGGTACTGGCGTTTCAGGAACAAATTATATTCCTCCTGCTACAGCTGGAAATTATCCTGTTGTTTATACTGTTACAACAAACGGTCCAACCTGTACTTTTACAACTAGCTCAAGTATTGACATTAATGCAGCTCCAATAGTAACGCTTACAGCGGATGAAACTAGTGGTACTACAGACGATGATAACGCTATATGTATTGGCGATAATGTTCTTTTTAATGGATATGGCGCTAACAGCTATAAATTTTATAAAGTTGCGGCTACACTATTATCTTCTACAAGTCCATATAATACTACTTCTTTAGCGAATGGTGACGTTATCTTTGTGGAAGGTACAGCTTTAAATGGCTGTAAAGATAATTCTCCAAACAAAACATTTACTGTAAATCCTATTCCTCCAGCCCCTACATTTAATCCAACAAACAGCACATTTGCTATAAGCGATGCTGGGTTTTGGTTAGACACATTAGGTACTCCTTTAGAAGAAGCAAATAGACTTTCAGGGTCACCTTCTTATTTTACGGGTCCTGGTGTAGTGTTTCAATCCAATCGTTATTTCTTCTATCCAAATGTGGCCGGAAATGGAACTCATAGTATAACCTACCATTTTGTTGATCCGATTACTTATTGCGAAAATACAGCTTCTAAAAGTATTATTGTAGGAACAGGTGTTGCAGCTGGGAACATTCAAGGTATTAATTCTACTTATTGTTCTTACGACGGACTTGATAATATATATATAGATTTTTGTGAGATTTGTTTTTTTGGATGCTCTTCTTATGGAGGTATGCAATATTCTTTAGATGGTGGCTCAGCTTGGACAAATATGCTTGCTGTTGCACCTTTAAGCCAAAATATGGGAACTTGTTTTTTGGGAACAAATTATCGACATCATTATCAGATTGATCCTTCTATTCTTGGATCTGGAATAGTATTGTTTAGATATTTTTATACTCAGTCGAATCCTTTTTTTGGCGGTAGCACAACAGTTTTCTCAGCTTCTCAAAGTACATTAGTTGCGGGTCCACCTTCTATCAGTATTACAAATGCTTTTAATACCTACAATTGTTCAAATCTTCCAGATGAAATAATTACGTTTGATGCTAATGGTGCATCCGGGGCTGCTACATTTTCTTCTCTGACAACTAACTTTGTTCAATTTAATGCAGGAGATTCAAAGTATTATATTCATTGGGATCAAGGAACTGTTACAGAAACGGCAGCTACTAGAACAATAACAATGAATTTCACAGATGCGGTATCTGGATGTACCAATACAATAAACAAGAATGTTCAAGTAGCTTTAAAACCTGCTACGCCCACTTTTTATACAGGCTACCCTAGGGTTTTTTGTAAAACAGATTATGTAGACGGTAGGGTAAATTCAACATCAGGGTATACCTATCTTTGGAGTCAAAATGCTCCTGGTAATCCCCCAAGTTATACAGATAATTATTATCCAACATTCGTTCCTTTTTCATATTATCCAAGAGGCGTGCTAGCTGCAAGTGAAGTTTATTATGTTAAAACTTATCTATATTCTTCTTGTGTAAGTAACTCAACTCCTGCATATAATATGACTGTTAACAATCCCGTTACAGCTAATATAGGACAATATGCTACGGTTTGTTCTAATCAAACAATAAGTTTGAATCAACTTCAAAAAACGGGACCCTCTGTAACACAGACTTGGTATACGATACCTGCCATGCTTCCAACTGCATTTGCACCAAACAATACAAGTAATAGTCCTACGTATACATTGACTCCTGGTAATATAGCACAAGGGAATGTTAGTTTTAGAGTAATAACTGCCGATCCAGACGGTGTAGGTTCGGGTTGTCCAGCAGTATATAAAGACACTATTGTTTATATTAATAAACTGCCTGTAATTACTGCTACATCTCCATTGTCCACTTATTGTTCAGATAATTTAATAACCCTTGATGGTGCCGTTTCTATTTCTTCGGCCGCACCTTTAACTTGGACAAAAGGTTCTTTAGGAGGTAGCAATGCTGGTATATCAACACCTAATGCTTTTTCTAGTTATTTTACACCAGATGCTGGAGAAAAGAATGGAGGTAATATTACATTTTATGTTGAATCTTCTGATGTAGATGGCGCTGGTCCTTGTCCAATAGTTTCTGCTAATGTTACGATTACTATAAATCCTGAAGTCGTATTAAATCCAGGAATCACGACAACAGTTTGTGGCGGTTCTAATATAGCACTTTCGGGTACTTGTATCACTTTAGGTGGAGATTTGGGAGCTACATGGTCGAAAGGTGTATGGAATCAGTATATTTTACCAACTACTAATCCGAAAAATACCATTTATACACCTACAGGATTAGAGCCTGACGGAGGTACTTTTACTTTTACTTTAACTTCTGATGACCCAGACGGAGCAGGACCTTGTCTGGCAGTTGCAAAGAACGTTGATCATATAATTAATAAAGCTGCTTCAGTATCTGCAGGATCTACTATCCCTATTGCAGGTGTAGATAGCACTTGGTATTGTAGTAATACAGTTCCTTTGCTAATTTCTTCGCTGAATGGAAGCTCAGCTTCTACAGTGACTTGGACTAAAAGTTCTGGAAGTGGTGCTATCGTTAGTCCCACAGCATTTAGTACAAGTTATAGTGTAAGTCCTGGAGATTATGCTGCCGGTACTACTTCTTATATAACATTTACAGCTACTACTAATGATCCCGATCTTACAGGACCATGCTTGCCCGCTACAGATATTACAACTATAGTTCTTAATCCCCATCTTACAGTTGATGCTGGATCAGATATCGTTGTATGTGCGAATCAAACAATTAACTTAAATGGTAATGTTAAAATTGGAGGAATAAATAGAGTCTCATCGAATACTTGGCGAACCTATGATGGCTTAGGAGGATTCACTCAAAATGGACCAAGTAATTTTACCGGAACGTATAATCCATTTGGTACAATTACTTCATCAGGTACCGTTGTTCCTGGCTCAGATGAACTAGGTATTGGAGCTGCTCTAACCGCTTATTTGGTTTCTAATGATCCTGATGGAGTAGGAATGAAAGGACCTTGTTTAGCAGATTCTTCCTATTTGAAAATCACTATTAATCCACTTCCTATCCCACATTATAGAGCATCAATGTCTACAGAATATTGTTTAAATGGTGCTGCAGTTATTTTAGATGGTAATCTAGGAAACCAGTCACCAAGCGCTAATTTTACTGGTGGTACTTATGTAACTCCTCTAGGTTCAAGTTTCCAATTTACTCCCGCAACTACAGAGTTTATTAATGCTACTTCTAAGAATGGAGGAACTTACTCAATTAGATATAATTTTACCGACGGTTTAGGATGTCAAAACTATGTTGATACACTGGTTAAGGTTTTTCCTTATCCATACATTAAATTTACAATGTCTACAGTATCTCCAATATTTGCGCAATGTCAATACGACACTATAACTTTTACAAATACTTCAACGATCAACTCAACTGTATTTCCTTCTACTTTAAATCAAAGTGATTGGTACATTGATAATGCAACCCTTAACAATGTGGCAAATATATCTACTCTGAATACATTTATTACGCAAAATGCTTTTCAAAATTATGGTATACATCCAATTAGTCTTATCACTACTACTAATAGTGGTGGAGCGTTAAATTGTACTAATAGAAAAGATACCTCAATTGTATTTGGTCCTTATCCTGCGACTAATTATTCTTGGAGTAGACCTTGTTCGGTAGATTCTATACGCTTAGTGTCCTTGTCTTCCATTCCAACAGGATATAGTTTTTCTAGAAATTGGACAATGAATGGAGCGGGGTCATTTAAAGCTTCTACAACTAATATTTCAGCAAATCCTATTTATAAATATGCAGGAGTGGGAATCTATAACGTAACGCTTACAGATACTACAAATATTTATAATTGTATTAGTAAAAAAACGAAAGAAGTTTTTGTGGTGCCAACTTATGGAGTTACGCCAAGCGATCCTTATGACTCTTCTTTTGCTAAAACTAATTTGAACTGGGCACCAAGTGTACAAAACGACACGACACAATATAGCTGGCAATATGGTGTGCCGACTGGCAAAGTAATTAATTCACCTGATAGTATTTGGATAACTAAACTTATTGGAAGTTATAACATAGGGGAGCTTTCCTACTTAAATAGTCCTTGTTTTAATTTTAGTACTCTTGATAAACCAATGATTACCTTGAAACTTTGGTCTGAAACAAGGAACCTTGCCGGTGCTATGCTTGAAGCATCTGTTGGAAATACAAATACATGGACTACAATAGGTCAAATCGGAACAGGTATAAATTGGTACAACACTCCTGGAGTTGTAGGATTGATAGGCGCTTCTGGTTCAAACCCTATAGCTCAAGGTTTTTCTGGAGAGTTAGGTAAATGGGATATTTCTAAAATTGGGTTATCTCAATATTCAAATCAAACCAATTTAATGCGCTTCAGAATTACATTTGGAAGTTATCGTGATACTGCAGCACTTAACAGACGTGATGGTATTGCACTAGATAGCGTTTGGATAGGAAATCGTTCAAAAGTAGTCTTATTAGAACATTTCACAAATTCACTGAATACAGCTTCGAATGTAGCTAACGATACAATAAATTCATTTTTAACAAAAAGGGCAGGAGATGCGATTTCTATTCAATACCATACCAGCTTTCCTGGAGTAGATAATATGAATTTAAATAATCCTGCTGACCCAAGTTCTAGAGTATTGTATTACGGTGTTACAGGTGTTCCTAGAACTTATTTAGACGGTATTAAATCATTTAGTCAATATGCTCTAACGCCTAATTCTATTACTATCACCGATATTGATAATAAAGCCTTAGAAGAGGCTAAATTTCAAATTGATATTTCTAGTAAAAAAGTAGGGCTTAATATTGACGTAAAAGCACTATTAGTATCAAAAGCAATTTTGACGGAAGATGTTGTTGTGCAAGTAGCAGCTTTAGAACGTATTATTACGTCTCCTTTAGCAGGAGGAAGTTCGACCAACGGATATCAATGGGTATTAAGAAAAATGATGCCGGATGCTGCTGGTACTTATTTAAATAGAGATTGGGTAATCGGAGATTCGTTAGTTATAAATCAAAATTGGAACTTCAATTTGAATAATTTCTATGATACTTCTAAAGTCGAAATAGTAGTTTTTGTTCAAAATCCTACTACCAAAGAAGTATATCAAGCTGCTAAAATCGGTAGCAACGGAAATACATCTACACCTGTAGTAACGGAAGTTACCACTGCAGTTAGTGAAGATAATTTACTAGTCTACCCAGTTCCGTCTGATGATGAAATAAATGTTTTATTTGCAAATGATACCAAAGATGAAGCTGATTATTCTTTAATCAACGACCTAGGTGTACCAGTGGTATCGGGAAAAATAGCCAAAGGAGTAAGGATGTTATCCTTCAACTCTAAACAATTTGCTTCAGGCATTTATTATTTGACTATTTCAAAAGAAGACGGAAGCAAACTTCACAGAAAAATCATAGTACTACATTAGTCTGACAGGCTAATAGTTAATACAAAAAATCCCGCTCAAAAGAGTGGGATTTTTTATTTTTAGGAATTTATAATACCTTGGGTAATTAGATTTTACAAATAATAATCACTTGAAGCTTAAATTAAAATATTATCATTATTTCATACTGTCATTAGTATTAGCGGTCATAAGTTTATTGATATGGTACTTTATCGTTTATGCTCAATCTGCTAAAGGATATCAAAAATACACGACTTTTATTTCTAAAAGAATAGATCAAGAAGTTCTTGTCTCTGATAAAGAACTTGAAACGATTGCCAATAACTTACCAGACAATAAAGAAGATTTTTCGTCTATGCTTCAATTGAAATTAAAATATCCAGTTTATATTTTTCAAAATGACACCTTAGTATATTGGTCCGAGAATAGATTTGTACCTAAGTACAATTCAATTGAAGGGAATGGTAAAATAAAATACCTACGATTACCCATTGGCAAGTTTTTGGTTAATAAAAAAACCGTTAATTCAGGATTGGAGATTTTTTCATTTATTACACTTTCTAATGAGTATAGTATTGAAAATAATTATATCAGTTCAGGATTGAACGAAGAAATTTTTACTCATGAAACTATAGAGATTACAAATTTTCACACAGTTGGAAACTATGCTGTTTATTCCCCCGATAACACTTATTTGTTTTCTTTAGAATTTTTATCAGCTAAAAGTATTATTGGGGAGTACGTACTTTATTTAATTATAGCATTTTCAATAGTGTCAATGTTATCCTTGCTTATTGGTGTATATTATTTTATCAACAACTTGATAAGGCGTGGACATATAGTAGCAGGAACCCTACTACTGTTATGTATACTTTTTTTGATAAGAGGTTTGATGCTTTTTATTGAATATCCTTATTCCTTAATTGAATTTAAGTTATTCGATTCAAGGTATTTTGCATCCTCTGAAATTTCACCATCGTTGGGAGATCTTTTTATTAATATTGTTTTCTTTTCATTCTTTTCATGGTTTGTATTAAATAATTATTACAAAAGCGGGTTTGTCAAAAAGATGATAACACTTCGCAAGAAATATGGTTTTATTTATGCAATCATATTAAGTATAACAAGTATACTTGTACTGTTTTATCTTAGTTATATTTTTTCGGAAATATATTCCAATTCTCAATTTTCGTTAGATATAACTCAAAGTATCAAAGTCAATGAATTTAAAGTAGTGAGCTTACTTGTATTTATTTTAACAAGCGGTATCTATTTTATTTATAATCATATTGCATTGAGGCTTTATATTGCTTTAATAGGCGAGAAGAGATCTATTAAAAGTTTTATTCCCATCTTATTAGTTTCGATACTCTCTGAAATACTATTTATTTTATTTTGGGAAGGTAATTGGGCGCTCATTCCAGTACATTTTGTTTATTGGGTAGTGTTGATTTATTTTTCTTTGCCCGGAAATTTAGGTACACTGAAATATTCCACTTATCTATATTTCTTATTAACAGCTTTCGTTTGTTCCTTTACTGGCTCTGTCGATGTTTATTTTGTAAATTCTGAAAAAAGTATAATTGAAAAACATAAATACGCCTTCCAATTATTAAATGAGAGTGACCTTTTTTCAGAATATTTGTTAAACGAATCAATGAATGCTATCGCTAGAGATAAGTTTATTATAAGCCGTTTAAAATCTATTTTTGCAACCAAAGATGTTATTGAACAAAAAATAAAAAAAATTCTTTTGCCCGATTACCTTGATAAATATGAGGTGCACGTTTCCGTATTTGATTCTGATGGTAATGTATTAGTTCAAAAGGCTGAGTATACAAATTATTATGAGGCATATAAAGAATTTGGAAAAGATACTTTTGCTACCGAATATGAAAATATTTATTTTCTAAACGAACGTAAAAATAGCCCTTTAAAAAGGTATATGGCGTTTAGAGAAATTAAAGAAAATGGAATACCAATAGGAGGTGTCATTCTCGAATTAGTCCATAAGAAAAACACTCCAAATAGCGTATATCCAGAGCTATTGGTAGATAAAAAATTTATTACTCCTCAACAATATAAAAATTATCAATATGCTATCTACGATAAAAAATTAATACTTAGTAAAGGGAATTTTAATTATGAAAAATACTTTCATAAAGAAGTATTGGAAAATAAAAAATTATTTATTGAAGGCCTTACTATAAAAGGGTTTCATCATCTTGGTATTAAATCGGCTGATGGGAAAGTTGTAATAGTATCTACTGAGGAATACATATTGAAAAATACGCTTTCAAATTTCTCTTTTATATTTTTCTTATTATTGATTTTTGTATTGTGTTTTATTGCGGGATATATATATTATTTCCAATCGAGGAGTGTCCATCTAAATTATGCTACGAAGATATTAGTATATTTGAATGTAGCCTTTTTTTTACCCTTGTTTATTGTCAGTATAGTTACCCTGAGTTTGATCAGTAACTATTATAAAACTAGTCAAAATAAATCATTTATAAAGAAAGCAGAATCGCTTAGTATAAATATTCTAAATCATTTAGAAAGCTATCAGGACGATACTTATTGGGAATCTAAACTAGAAAATGATATTGCAGAACTGGCTGGTTTTACCGATTCTGATATTAATTTATATAATCCAAAAGGTGAATTATTGTATTCGTACCACCCTGCTATTTTTGATCGAAATTTATTGTCCCGACAATTAAATATTGAAGCATATATAAGTATTAAAAAAGGTGGAGCAAGCGAAATTATGCTTAACGAGTCGGTAGGAAAGTTAAAATACAATGCTGTCTATCTTCCTTTAAAGTCCTCTAAAACGGGCGATTTATTAGCGATTTTGAGTATACCTTTTTTTGAATCAAGACAAGAACTTAATCAACAATTGATAGGAATTTTCACTACAACGTTAAATATTTTTTCTATAATATTTTTGGTCTTTGCAGGGCTCTCTTACTTTGCATCACGAATACTTACTTCACCATTAAATATCATTACTCAAAAAATAAAAAAGACAACATTTGGAGATAACAAGCCATTGGATTGGAATTCAAAAGATGAAATAGGTCAGTTGGTTGGAGAGTATAATTCAATGTTATTGAAACTTGAGCAAAGCCGCTTGGCTCTGAGTAAAAATGAAAAAGAATCAGCTTGGAGAGAGATGGCTAAACAGGTTGCCCATGAAATTAAAAATCCATTAACCCCTATGAAACTTAAAATTCAGCATCTTCAGAGAAGCTGGAAAGAAAATAATGAAAATGTAGTGTTGCAAACGGAAGTAGGACTGCAAAGTTTGCTTGATCAGGTAAATATTCTAAATGAAATCGCATCGTCCTTTTCTGCATTTGCTAAGATGCCAATCCCTAAAACAGAGCACTTTGATATTTTAGAAGTTTTGAAAAGTACCTTAAATCTGTACAACAATAACCATGATGTGCACGTTGATAGTAAAGTAGAAGAAGGAGCATTTACGGTAGAAGGAGATGGACAACTTATGGGCGCAATATTTACAAATCTAATTATAAATGCTATTCAAGCCGTTCCCAGTGAAAGAAAACCAAAAGTAGATATATCCCTTTCAAGATCTGCGAATAATGTAGTAATAGAAATAAAAGACAACGGTGCAGGGATATCTGACACTATTAGTGAAAATGTGTTTTTGCCGAATTTTTCCACAAAAGAAACCGGTTCGGGGATAGGTTTAGCTGTAGCAAAAAGGGGAGTTGAACATGCTGGAGGTAGAATCTGGTTTGAAACAAAAGTAGGAGAGGGAACTTCCTTTTTTATAGAAATACCGTTGGTAAGTTGATACGACTAAAGTTAATAGTAGGTCTGTTTTTTTTATTAACGTCTTTTTTAGCCCAAGCACAAATGGGTAATAAAAGATGTAAGTGGATAGTTGTACCTTCTGGTCAATTTGAATTAGATTCTCTTTCTGTTTTTCCAAATTCAATCCAATTAAATTATCCAATAGACAGCACTGTTTCCATTGATTACGATATCAATACGAATAAAGCAATTATCAAATCCAACCGTAGAATAGATTCCATCCATGTTTGTTTTAGTGTATTGCCCTACAAGCTTAATCGACCTTACTATAAAAGAGATTTAGCGAAATATGATTCCAACTCCGTTTACAAAGAAGATTATAACTACCGAAAATTTTTGCCCGATAAAAAGGAAGAATTATTTGCTAGTCCAGGTATTCATAAAACAGGAAATATTTCTCGAGGGATCTCTTTTGGAAACAATCAAAATGTTTTTGTCAATTCGGTACTCAACTTACAACTCGAAGGTAAACTTACAGAAGATGTATCTATTACAGCTGTTATTTCTGATCAGAATATTCCTTTCCAGCCTGATGGGAATACGCAGCAATTACAAGAATTTGACAGAGTGTATGTACAATTAAAAAGCAAAAAAGCAAGTTTGATAGCCGGTGATTTGGTTATGAAAAATAGGCAGTCCAATTTTCTAAAATACTATCGGAATGTACAGGGAGTTCAAGCGGAAGTAGTTACACATAGTAAAGATTCAAGTATACATTCTTACACAACAGCTGGAATTGCCATTTCAAAAGGTAAATTTAATTCGATGCAATTTGGTGTTGGTCAACCCGATTCACTAAGGGAAGGTGTGCAAGGACCTTATCGTTTAAGAGGCCCTAATAACGAACGTTTTATTATTGTGTTGGCAAATTCTGAAAAAATTTATTTAGATGGTAGGTTACTTAAAAGAGGGTATGATTTTGATTATGTAATTGATTATAATCAAGCTGAAATAACCTTTACTAATAATGTTTTAATTACAAGATTTTCTAGAATCAGAGTTGATTTTGAATATTCAGACAAAAATTATAGTAGAACGATCATGAATTTTAGTCATTACCAAGACTATAAAAAAGTGCATGGTTTTGTAAGTTATTATGCAGAGAAAGATAATCCGAATAATCCCCTTACCATTAAATTTACAGAGGCAGAAAAGCAAGCACTTTCAGAAATAGGAGATACTCTCAATAAGGCTGTAATATCAGGGATTGATTCGATAGGATATACTGAAAATAAAATTTTGTATAAAAAAACACTTGTTGCAGGAAATGAAGTGTATGTATTTTCCACAAGTCCTGACAGTGCATTTTTTGAAGTGAAATTTTCTGAAGTTGCACTTGGAACCGGTAGTTATATTTTAGACCCTATTCTAATTAACGGAAGAGTTTTTAGATATGTAGGTATTCCAAATGGTAATTTTGAACCTGTTCAGATTATCGCTACCCCTAAAAGAAAACAAATGATAGCTATGGGTGGAAGCGTAGATGCCTCTTCAACGGATTTGTTTTTTGGTGAAACAGCTTTTACGGTCAACGATATAAATCTTTATTCAGATTATGATAGCCAAGACGATAAAGGGTTTGCCTATAAAGTAGGATATGTTAATAAAGGAAAAAAAATATCATTTATTAATAAATATAAATGGGTAGCGGGACTAGATTATGAATTTAATGATAAAAATTTTATTGCCATAGACCGCTTTCGTACAACTGATTTTGAAAGAGATTGGAATGAAGATGTTAACATAAAGGCGGAAAATAATATACTGAATGTCTCAACTGGAATTGTAAAAAATGAAAAAAACAGAGTTAATTATTTATTTACAAGACGAGAAAAAATAACAGATGTAAGTGGTAATCAACAAAGCTTAATAGTGAACCAGACTATTGGGCATTTCCAGTTTTTAGGCTCAGGATTTTTAATGAATAATAAACGAGAAACTGAAAAAGTAGAGTGGCAAAGGTACAATACCGATCTTTATTATTCATTTAGATATTTTGTTCCAGGTGTTGTTATAAGTATGGATCATAACTTGGTGTTAGATTCTGCGAATAAAGTTACAAGAAGTGCAATGTATTTTGATGAACAAAAAGTTTATATAAGAAGTAATGACACTTCTAAAATCAAGTATTTTATTGACTATGCGGTACGGGAAGATAAGGAAGCATTTTTGGGGAATATGTCAGATAATTCTAGAGCGGAGACTACTAACATGGGGCTTGGTGGTAAGCTAGGTAGTAATCATTCAATAACGACAACCTTTACCTATAGATACCAAGATAACGATAGAGGTCCTACTAAAGCTCAAAATGAAGAAACCGTTATGGGAAGAGGCGAGTGGAATGCTGATATCTTTAAACGACATGTACGATCAGAATTACTTATTTCAAGTGCTACCGGAAGAGAATTAAGAAGACAATTTGTCTATGTTGCTGTTGCACCTGGACTTGGTACACATATTTGGATCGATTATAACGATAATAAAATTCAAGAATTAAATGAGTTTGTAGAAAAAATATTTGATGACCCGAATGGTGAATTTATTAAAACATTTACCCCTACAGACCAATATATAAAGGCATTTTCTAATAATTTTAATTATCGCCTTGATGTCTCAGCTCCTAGAAATTGGAGAAATTCAGTAAGTAACATACAACGATTTATTTCCAAATTTTCAAATGTTTCTTCTTGGACGGTCAATAAAAAACTTCTTGATAAGAGTATAGCAAATAGATTTATACCTTTTTACACTCAAGTGGCCGATTCAAATTTAATTTCCTACCAAAATACGATTCGTTCTACGTTGTTTTTTAATCGAACGAGTCCAACTTATGGGATTGAACTTAATTATTCAAATACAGAAAGTAAACAATATTTGTCTCAAGGGTCTGACAATAAAAAAAACAATGAGGCTTCGCTCAGCAATAGAGTTAATATAAAAAAAATACTTAATGTTAAACTATCGGGTACGTATCTTTCAAAGGCGAGTAGTTCCACTTATCTTAGCGATCGGAATTATAATGTAGTAGGATTGAAAGTAGCGCCAGTTATTTCTATTCAACCTAGAAATTCATTCCGTTTTACAGCTCATTTTACCTATACCGATAAAACCAATGTTTTGAAAGGTCCATTAGCAGAAAAGACTAAACTTTATGAAACAGGATTAGAGGCGAAGATTAATAAGTTATCGAGAAGAACAATTACTGCAAATGTCAAGTTTATAAATATTACCGTAAATCTAAAGGGGACATTTTTAAATTCACCTGTTGCGTATGAATTATTTGAAGCGTTACAAATAGGAAAAAATTTCACTTGGACGGCTAATTGGCAAGAAAAATTGATCAATGGACTCCAGTTGTCCTTTAACTATGAAGGACGTAAAACAGGAGAAAATAAGGTTATTCACATAGGAAGAATGCAAGTTTCCGCATTGTTTTGATTTTTTCACTATGTTTGTATGTTAAAATAACTATTTAATGTCCGTTAATAAATATACCCTTCTTGCAAAAAAAATAGCATGGTTGTTATTTTTATATTCCTTATGTCGTTTACTTTTTTTTATATTTAATTACAAAGCATTCGAAAGTTCAGACCTATCAAATTTATTACTTGCTTTCGTGCATGGTATTCGTTTTGATCTTTCTATTGTTTTTTCTAGCAATTTATTATTTATAATTCTAAGTTTATTGCCCTTCTCTTTTCAGGATTCAAAAGGCTGGTATAGATTTTTAAAAATACTTTTTTTGGTGGTAAATATACCTTTACTATTCATGAATTTGGCTGATGTAGAATATTATAAATTTACATCCAAAAGAACAGGATATGATATAATTGGCATTTTAGGAGATGTGAAAAGTCAGACGTTCCAGTTGGCTAGTTATTATTGGTATATTCCTTTTATAGTAGTCATATTTATTTTTTTGATGCTTAAATTTTATGGATCTTATAAAATAGCCGAAGAAAAAAATAGTAGAAGTAACTATTCTTGGTTGATACTTCCCGTTGTTATATTATTTTCTATACTATTTATTCGTGGTGGGTTCCAGTATAAACCATTAAAGCCAGATCATGCTTTTGTACTTACTCCGAACTTATTAGGAAATTTGGTGCTCAATACTCCCTATAATTTCTTTACTACACTAAGTTTTCCAAGAGCAGAAGAGGTGCATTTTTATAAATCTGATGAGCAAGCAAAAGCCATCATTACACAATATAAAATACCTAAAGATACTTCACGACAAAAAGTAAATGTGGTGATTATAATACTGGAAAGTTTTGCAAGAGAATATATGACGATAGGAAATAAAATTCCAGGCTTCACTCCATTCTTAGATTCATTAGCTCGAGAAGCAACATTTTTTGAGCATCATTTTGCAAATGGGAAAAGATCAGTCGAAGCAGTGCCTTCTATTTTTGCATCTATACCGTCCCTTATGGAAGAGCCATACATTACGGGAGTTTATCAAGGTAATGAAGTACATGGATTAGCGGAATATATGAGTAAAGAAGGATACTATACAGCGTTCTTTCATGGAGGTAGAAATGGTACAATGGGTTTTGATAAATTTACACTTAATTCAGGTTTTCAGAAATATTATGGATTGGATGAATACCAAACTGCCGACAAAGATTTTGATGGTAATTGGGGGATCTACGATGAGCCATATTTGAATTATTTTTGTGAAACAATTTCTGAATTTAAGAAGCCTTTTATGGCGAGTGTATTTACGCTAAGTTCCCATCAGCCGTATAGTGTACCTCAACAGTATAAAGGTGTTTTTCCTAAAGGCTATTTAGCGATTCATGAGAGTGTGGGCTATACAGACTATGCATTAAAGAAGTTTTTCGAAGTCGCAGCCACTAAGGAATGGTATTCTAATACATTATTTGTTATCACCGCAGATCATACTCAAAGTTTATTCTTCCCAGAGTATGCAAATTCTATTGGTGAATATAAGGTTCCATTAGTTCTTTTTCATCCTGGGAAAAAAGTGATCGCCGATACGTCTAAAGTTTCACAGCATGTAGATATAATGCCGACTATACTTGATTATACAGGAATAGAGGCAAAGAAAACTATTTTATTTGGGCGTTCTTTAATTGATTCTACTAGCGAAGGAAGAGTATACTATTATACCAACAAGCGGTACATGTATGTGAAAAATAATTATTTTATAGAATATGACAATCATAATGTTAGACTCCATTCTTTGAATGCTATAGAAAAAGAGATAACAGATCAACCTACTCTGAAGGCTCAATATGAAAAAGAGCTTAAAGCGTATATTCAATATTATAATAACGGTTTGAACAACAATAGTTGGTATTCTAAATAATTCTAGAGTTGAGCTGGGATGGGAGGAAGATCCGATATGAATTCATATTTTTTACTTTCCTGATCTATTTTACAACAAAATGTTTTTAATCCGTTTGATAAAGCAATGTATTGAGCTTTTATAGTCATGTTATACATAGCTGCCTGATCGAAACCTGCTTGTGTTACTTTTTGATCTGAAGATTTACATTCTACTAATAAAAATGGTTTCCCTTCTCTATCATAAATAATAATATCACTTCTTTTTAATAATTTATTATACCGAAGTCCCGATTCTATTTTTATAAGCGATTTAGGATAGTTGTAAGTAGAAATTAGAAGGTTAATAAAATGTTGTCGAACCCATTCTTCAGGTGTCAACAAAAAATAGTTTTTACGTATACTATCAAATATATACTTTTTACCTTCTTCCTCTTTGATTTTTAATTCAAATTGAGGTAAGTTTAATTTTGGTAGAAGGCTCATATAATAGTTGTACAGAATATTTAATAAAGATAAGATTTAATTTAACAACCATGAAAACCAAGGAAGAAATTGTAAAAGACTGGCTACCGAGATACACAGGAGCGCCTCTAGATACATTCGGTGAATATATTTTACTCACTAATTTCAGGAATTATGTAGATATGTTTGCTGCTCAATTTGGCGTCGAAATAATTGGGTTAGACAAACCAATGCAATCAGCTACTCATAATAATATTACCATCATTAATTTTGGTATGGGTAGTGCTATGGCAGCTACTGTGATGGACCTTCTTTCTGCTATAATGCCAAAAGCAGTACTGTTTTTAGGGAAATGTGGAGGATTGAAAAAAACAAAATTAGGTGATTTGATTCTTCCCATCGCAGCCATTAGAGGGGAAGGTACAAGCGATGACTATATGCCCAAAGAAATTCCAGCCTTGCCCTCATTTCGGTTACAACAGTCTATCTCCTCTATCATAAAAAAACATGAATTAGATTATTGGACAGGAACTGTATACACGACCAACCGTCGAGTATGGGAGCACGATGAAAAATTTAAAGATTATTTAAGGGATATTCGAACTATGGGTATTGATATGGAAACAGCTACTATATTCATAGTTGGTTTTGCTAATGGAATACCTCATGGAGCTCTTTTATTGGTTTCTGACAATCCTATGACACCCGATGGAGTCAAAACGTCTAAAAGCGATCAAGCGGTTACTTCAAAATTTGTTACAAAACATCTTCAAATTGGCATTGAATCATTAAAAGAATTGGCAGATTCAGGAGATTCTGTAAAACACCTCATTTTTGAATGATTTAAAGCTATTCGTTAATTTTAAAAAATTCTAAAATATAAGTTCGAACATTTAATGTTTAAACTTATATTTGTACGAAAATGTTTAACTATTTTAGAAAAGGAAGTGAATTTACATTTTACACAGTTTTACTATATTTGCTAAATGAAGTTGGAAGACGAAATCAAACAAAAGGAATTTAAAAACGAATATGCTAAAAGTGTAGTCAATTTAATTTATACATTTAATTGGCTGGACTTACAAACTCGAGACTTCTTGAAGAGATTTGATATTACTACTCAACAGTTTAATATTTTAAGAATACTGAGAGGACAGCAACCTAGTCCTGCAACAATCAATCTTTTAAAAGAAAGAATGCTCGATAAAATGTGTGATGCCTCCAGAATGGTAGATAGATTAAAGGTAAAAAATCTTGTGGAACGGCAAGTATGTGAGAAGGATAGGAGAGCAGTTGATATTATTATTACTAAAAAAGGGTTAGAATTATTAGCTAAGATTGATAAGGAAATGCCAGATCATGATAAAATAATGCAAAACCTATCTCTTTCTGAAGCAAAACAGTTAAATCAACTACTTGATAAATTAAGGGGATAATTTATTTACTTGTAAGTATTCTTTGTTTTTTTGACAGTTTACAATATTTTGGTTACTTTTAAACGCAAAAACGAATATAGTTTTGTATTTTAACAAGTTATTATTGGTTATTTCTTGTTTTTATTTTAATTGTTTAACCAAATTGATTTTGTAATTTTTAACTTAGAATAGGAAGATTTTGTTAAAAAGTACAGAAAAGTTAAAAAAAACAAGGTTACTATATTAAAATAATTAGTATATATTAATGTCTGACGAAGAAGTCATAGCGAAAATTAAGAAAGGTGATGAACGGGCTTTAGATTTCCTTTACAAGAAAAATTATAAAATGATGACCAATATGATCATCAAGAATAATGGAAGTGAAGACGAAGCTAAAGATATTTATCAAGAAGCCTTGATTGTAGTATGGCAGAAAGTTCTAAGTACAGAGTTCGTTCTTACATCTAAAATTAGTACCTATTTGTATAGCATCTGTCAAAATCTCTGGCGAAAAGAGCTGGAGCGTAAAAACAGACATACAGGGGAAGACGAAATCACGAAGACAGTGATTAACGACATTGATAAAAAAGAAAGGATTGAGGTGGTGAATCAATGTATAAATAGTCTCGGGGAAACCTGTAGAGCCATTTTAACGTATTATTATTTTGATAATATGTCCATGGCAGAAATAGCTGAAAAGATGGGTTTTGCAAATGCTGATACCGCAAAAACTAAAAAATATAAGTGTAAACAGGAGTTGGATAAGAAAATTAAAACGCTTTATAAAGCGGGTGATTTCATGGATTAATTTAATATTGAGGAGGTAGCATGAATTTTTACGAAGAAAATATAGAAGCTTATCTAACTGGCAAACTTAATGCCTCAGATAAACTTGCCATGGAGGCAGGAATAAGCAACGACCCACTTTTGAAAAGTGAGGTAGATTTGCAGAGTGACATAATAGAGTCGTTAAAAACTCACCGAAAAATTCAACTTAAAAACAGGTTGAATAATATAAATGTGACAGCAAGTTCCTCAACAGGTGTTTCGTCTGCTGTTAAAATTGCCGCTTCACTTATTACTGTCGGAATGATTGGTGCAGGTGTTTATTATATGTCGGTGTTTTCTGGACAAGATAAGGAAACGGACAGCGTTAGTGTAGTGATAAACGATAATATAATTGTTCCTCAATTAAAAACAGACGAGATCAAGGTAGAGAAGGGTAATGAAGTGGTGGTTACTCAAATAGTAGAAAATGAAACTACTACTACAAAAGGAAATGCTACTACTAGCAAATCTAAAAATGACCTACTTGCAAAAGATGCTCCTCAAGCAAATGTTCCATCTGGAATTATAGCTGATACTGAATCTGATAGAGCAAATAGAGATTTAACTATTAATGTACCTACAGGAGAAATTGGTGAATCCAATGTTGGCAAAACAGATAAAGTAGACGTAACTGTTCAAGATCGTAATAAGAAAGATTTTAGTTATCAGCATTTCAACAATAAATTGTTTTTATATGGTGATTTTAATGAGCAACCTTACAATTTAGTTGAGATTAATTCCCCTAAATCAAAACAACTTTATATGTATTTTGATGGTAAATACTACGAATTAAAGTCAAATCAAACGAAAGTTACCAGACTTAAAGAAGTGAAAGATGCTTCAATATTAAAACATCTGAATAAATAAGATTAATATACTATCAAAATTTCTTGAAAAGGGCCAAATTTTTTATAAATTTGGCCCTTTCAATATTATATGGGGTCAGCCAAAAAGCTTTACCGAAATAAAAAAAAACTGGGTAGTTACCCATATTTAACAGTGATGTTTAGCATTACCCTTTCCATGATCGTTATTGGTCTGTTGGGTTTAATTCTTTCTCATGCACAAAAATTAAGTTTTTTGGTTAAAGAAAGTATAGAAGTAAATGTTTTCATTAAAAATGAAACCAACGATAGTAGCAAAACAGTTTTATTGAATACCCTTTCAAGAAGGAGCTATGTTTTGAGTAAAAATAATCAGCCTCAAATTATTTATATATCTAAAGAAGATGCTAGGAAAAAATTCTCAGAAACCTATGGAGAAGATTTTACTTCAGTATTGGATGAAAATCCTTTGTTCTCCTCTTATTCGGTAAAAATAAGACCTGAATATTCAGATTCCTTGAATATGAAAAAAATTTCAGATCAAATTTCAGAAATGGAAGGCGTGAAAGAGGTTTATTATCAAGAAGCCTTAATCAATAGAATCAACAAAAATATTAAAACTGTGAGTGCTGTGTTAGCAGTGTTTGGTTTTATTTTATTATTTGCTTCCGTACTTCTTATTAATAATACTATTAAACTTGCGTTATACTCCCAGAGGATTTTAATTAGGAGTATGCAGTTGGTTGGTGCAACA
>JANOTP010000220.1:0-2225 GCA_031416415.1 Cytophagales bacterium
TTTTAATTTAGTTTCTTCTTCAATTGCATAAGATACCTGTCTATTGTATACCCTATTAATACCGGTTGTAGGATTTCCATTTGGATCAAGTGTAGCTAAACAAAACTGAATTTTCGAATCGGAAGCAACGCTCTGAAACATAAAAGGAGTATTGACAGTATCTGCATTAAGCCTTCTAAAATCCTCATTCAATACATTAATTTGAGTATATATTTGCGCATCTGATATATTACGCCCCCCTATAGACCCCGAGTTATTGTTATGGATCACGTGCACTACAACAGGAATTTCATAAATAAATTCAGAAACACTAATTTTTGAATTTTTAGATTTTTTAGATTTTGTAATTACCTCTTTAATTTTTGCATTTAATAAATCATGCTGATTTTTCAACTCAGGATTTTTATTATAGAGGTAATTCATGTATTCAATATGTCCACATTTTTTCTGCCCATAACAGTAGAAAGCAACGATGAATAAGTAAAAAACTAAAAATATTTTCTTCATCTAGTATTGAGTTTAAACTATAAAGTTAAGCTTTTTTTTGATTTTGTAGTTCCTCTTTTTCATAAGCGTTAATAATTCGTTCAACAAGCTTATGCCTCATTACATCTTTAGAAGTCAGTTCAACAAAACCTATGCCTGGAATATTTTTCAAAAGTCTAAAACATTCTATCAGACCAGACTGTACTTTACCTGGCAAATCAATTTGTGAACGATCACCTGTAACGATCATTTTAGAACTTGGACCCATCCTAGTAAGAAACATTTTCATTTGCATAGGAGTAGTATTTTGTGCTTCGTCAAGCAGAATGAAAGCATTGTGCAACGTTCGACCTCGCATAAAGGCGAGAGGAGCGATTTCAATCATTCTACTTTCGTAATAATACTTCAGCTTATCTGCAGGCACCATGTCGTCTAAGGCGTCGTATATAGGCCTTAAATAGGGGTCAACTTTTTCTTTCAAATCACCTGGTAAAAAGCCAAGACTTTCTCCTGCCTCTACAGCTGGTCGTGTAATAACGATTTTTTTAACTTCTTTATTTTTGAGCGCTTTTACTGCTAGAGCCACCGAAATATAAGTCTTACCTGTTCCTGCAGGTCCCACCGCAAATACAAGATCATTTTTCAGATGGGTAGCCACCAATAATTTTTGATTATCAGTTTTAGGTTTTATAATCAAACCTTTATCTCCAAATAAAATTACGTCTTCAATTATTTCTTCATTTTTCGAAGGGGGTTCCTGATTAATTAGACTTTTAAGTTTTTCATTTGAAATCGAGCTATATTTAGAAAAGTGAGTCACCATTGACTCCAGTACTTCTGATACCTGAAGTATTTCCGGTCCACTACCTATTAATTTAATCTCATTCCCTCTAGCTACAATCTTTGTTTTCGGAAAAGCATTTGCTACTAGCTTAAGATTACTGTTTTCTATACCCAATAAGTCAATAAGGGAAATATCATCTAGTGTAATTATTTTTTCTGCCAATCAGTTTTATTATTTAATATTAAATTAGTTACTTAGCTTTGAAATTGTAACATCAAATATAATCAATTTTTGTTTTTATGGCTATAATAACTTTTATGTCAGATTTTGGACATAGAGACCACTATGTGGCCGCTGTAAAGGCTAAAATTTTGTCCTTTAGTCATAATCTCAAAATTGTTGATATTACACACCAAATTGAGCCTTTCAATATTATGCATGGGGCTTATGTACTTAGATCCGTTTTTAGAGATTTTCCAAAAGGTACTGTTCATTTAGTTAGTGTAAATAATCCAACTGGAAAAGAGGATCGACTTTTAGCAATGAAATTAGAAGATCATTTCTTTGTGGGAAGCGACAATGGAATTTTCTCTTTATTAAGCGATAAAATTTCATTACTCGTAGAATTAAAAAAAGACATTACAAATAACAATTTCCATCCTACTTTTCCTGAAAAAACAACTCTTGCAGCAGCAGCAGCAGCGCTTGCCAATGAGGTATCCATCTATAATTTAGGACCTCAAGTTACCGAAATAAAAACAATGCTAAACAGGCAACCTAGGACAAGCAAAGAACAAATTTTAGGATGTGTTATACACGTAGACAATTTAGGAAATCTGATTACTAATATTTCAAAAGAAATTTTTTATCAAATTCAGGATAACAGATCTTTCAAAATAACGTTTTCTCGAGATGAACTAACCGTCATTGCAGAAACCTATCACGATGTTGAAAA
>JANOTP010000221.1:0-2662 GCA_031416415.1 Cytophagales bacterium
TATTGATAAAGAAAAACAAATAAAGAAGTGGTCCAGAGTCAAGAAAGAAGCCTTAATTAATGGAGATTATGACGCTTTACCTAATTTGGCCAAAAAGAAATTCTAATACTTATGATTTTTTCGTCAGTTCGAGTGATTTCAACAAAAATGCGACAGCTTTTTTATTGAAATTGTATCGAGAACCTTTAGTACACATAACGTTCTCGATACTTCGCAATGATTAGCTCACGCAAATCATTTACGCAACTCGAACTGACGAAAACCTAAACTAAACGAAGAATATCCAAATCAGTCTATACAAAACGGCGGCGTAATCTTATACTTAAAAGAAAACAACACCAATCCCACTTTAGATTTGATGTTAAAGCGCTCGAACAGCGCAGTACGGTAGGCTTCTATAGATTTTACCGACAGTCCCATAATAGCGGCCATCTGGTCATAGGTATATTCCTGTTCGTCGCATACCAGCGTAAGGAAATCCAGTTCACGGCGTGACAGCTGTATGCTATCGCGGCTATTGGTTTCAGTCGGTGCGCTGTAGTTACGGATGCGCTTTAATATCTCAGACACATTGGTATACCCTATTTTTACGATATTGTCAATCGCAAACTTGAGGTCTGCGGCCGTGCAGTTCTTGTGCAGGAAACCGCGTGCCCCATGGTGATAGGCGGCGTCTATAATCTGCTCGTCGAAATGCTGGGTGAGCAGCAACACCTTATAATCGCCATCGCGTTCCTCCAGTGCCTGCAGTACTTCCACCCCATTCATGTTGGGCATCGAATAGTCAAGGATAAACAAATCCGGCTGTTGTTCCATAGGCAGTGCGGCCAAAAAGTCCTCTCCGTTTTCGAATTCACAATTCACTTTATAACCGTTCATTTTGTGGAGCAGTTCTGTAAGGCCGTGGCGAACGATCTTATGGTCGTCTATAATACCGATTGTAGTTTTTTCCATTAGCTTTTGCTTTGTTCTGAAAGGGTTATTGTTGTACCGGCACCAACGGCAGCTTCAATGTTAACGGCATATCCGATAATGGCAGCACGGCTGATCATGTTCTGCAATCCCAGCGTATTCCGGCTTATGGCATTAGTATCGAAACCTTTTCCATTATCGGCAACTGTCATCTCGAAATGCGGCAGCATATTGATGCTGATAATCACTTCGGTGGCTTTCGCGTGCTTTAATATGTTGTTCGTAAGTTCCTGAAAGATACGGTAAAGTACGATCTTCTCGTGCGTACTGAAAGTCTTTTTGTTTTTGTTTTTGACGGTGAACGCAATCTTGAAACGGGCATTCTTCTGCAACCTTTCCACTTCCGATTCTATTGCCTTTACCAGGTTTTGCTGTGTGAGCAGCTGGTTGTTGAGCGAGTGGCTGATCCCGCGTATAGAGGATGACAACTGCCCTACCGATGCAGTCAGCGGTTCAAGCATCGCATGCAGTTCGGGCGAATCGAGCTTGAGGTTCTCGAGCTGGAAATTGATATAAGTGAGCTGCTGTCCGGCATCGTCGTGGAGGTCCTGTGAGATGTTGTTGAGTACTTGCTCTTGTGTTTCTATTATTGTGGTGTTGAGGGCTTTTTGGAAATCGAGGTCTTTTTGGTAGATAACCTTTGTATAGTTTTTGATTTTTTGGATGTAGAGTTTGACCAATACAATACAAAATATAATAATCAGGCTAATAAAAATCAACCCTATTACTATTCCAAATGCTATATCTTCCATTTTTTATATTTTTCTTCTTTATAAATATATACCGTAATCAATGTGTAAAATATGTAATTTGCAAAGTAACATATGAGATCAAATAACTTTATACAATTAAAGAATGTTGCATTATTTAGTGTCTTACTTTTAAAACCAAACATCATACTATACCCTATTAAGTAAAGTATTGGGCTTGATATCAGAATAAAATTATTGTTGAAAAAATAATCCAGCCTTTCGTCGCTCAACCGCTTTATACATGCAAAAATATACACTACAACATATAGCATCGCACTGGATATAAATGTTTTAGAATTTAGATGGAAAGGATTTTCCACAAAGAAAAAATTGACAATTGACAACAACAGCCAGATTATTATAAAATATTTAATGCTGCCCATATGGGTAATTTTTGCCAACAGTACCAACCATAATGTATGGCATACAATGATATGGATGTTAGTAATTAAATTAATGTCAATGTTGTAATTCAAAAATATTTTGGTCAATATGACGTTTGCAGCAGTAAAAGACAAAACCATCATTAAAACCTTATTCTCATTCCTTTTCCAAAAAAAAAAGATAAGCGTAAAACCGACATAAGCTTCCAGTAACGTGCTCAAATAGAAAGTTATGTCGGTTTTCATTGTTTTAAGGGTATGTTATTGTTGGGTCGTGAATGATATCGAAATAATATTCCTGACCCTTCATATTAATCTTAAATATCGTAACATCACATAACCTGGCGTCATCTTTGTAGTCAACTACACCATCGTGGTTGGAGTCAAAGTGAACCACCGTACGACCTTTGGTGACTTTTAATATATTCGCTTCCATATTACTTTTAATGTATGCAAACATTGCTACCGGATAGCATGAGGCGTAAGGTTCGTGTGTATTTGTATAATTCTTAGCATCCGAAAAATCCAGGTCCCTTATATCATCCATATCCTTAT
>JANOTP010000222.1:0-23416 GCA_031416415.1 Cytophagales bacterium
CACGAGTTTGTGGCATTGGACCATCTGTAGCAGCAACAACAAGGATAGCACCGTCCATTTGAGCAGCACCTGTAACCATGTTTTTAACGTAGTCAGCGTGACCTGGACAGTCAACGTGAGCGTAGTGTCTTAATAAAGTAGAATATTCTACGTGAGAAGTATTGATTGTAATACCTCTTTCTTTTTCTTCAGGAGCGTTGTCGATCTGAGAGAAATCTCTTTTCTCAGCAAGACCTTTTTCCGAAAGAACTTTTGTAATAGCCGCAGTAAGAGTAGTCTTACCGTGATCGACGTGACCGATAGTACCTACGTTTACGTGAGGTTTAGACCTGTCAAAATTTTCTTTAGCCATATTTGAAAATCCTCTGTTTAAATTTAGTTTTAGTTACTTTTTTTTAATTTATAAATACTACGAATAGTATGCTATGTTAAAATGAGCCAGCGAAGAGAATTGAACTCTCGACCCCGTCCTTACCAAGGACGTACTCTACCCCTGAGCTACACCGGCTTATTTAAGATGCTAAAAGTTAAGAGTTGAATGTTTTGACTTTTAACAAAAACATTTAACTCTTAACTTTTAGCCCTCAAATGAGCGGAAGACGAGGTTCGAACTCGCGACCTGTAGCTTGGAAGGCTACCGCTCTACCAACTGAGCTACTTCCGCTTTTGAAAATTATGAATAACCATTATTAAACAGTCAGGCGATTTTATAAACTAAAATCTTTTCTCACTACTAATAACTCTATACTCACTACTTCTTTGGTGTGGGGGAAAGAGGATTCGAACCTCTGAAGACATAAGTCAGCAGATTTACAGTCTGCCCCAGTTGGCCGCTTTGGTATTCCCCCAGTTATTAATTTATCAATTTACAAAGAACTTTACCCACCTTATGTGGATACCCTCTTTTTAAGGAAGTGCAAAATTACAGGCTTTTTTATATTATTCAAATTTTTATGAAAAAATATATTTAAACAGTTGAAAAAGGCATTTTTTTTGCAACTATATTCTCTGTTTTAACTACCAAAAAACGTATAAAGAGTTATCTGTGAAAAGCTTAATGAAATTGTACAAAATTTAGTTACTTTCTGTGTTTTCGTTAGAAATACTTGACAAAAGCATTTTTACCTCTTCGACTTTATAACTATCACCCAATTTCTCAAAAGAAACCACAAGATTTCGTAATGCTCTATGAACAATTTCTATGTTTGAACAGGGCTGATAAAATATATCCATAGGAGCAAGACTCAAATGAGATAGATAATTATCAATATCAGCTTTAGAAAATATTAATCCTTTGTTAAAGGCATTTATATAAAATTGAGTATCGTCAGTTTTATAAGTAAGTATAAATAAATTTGGCAAATTGACTCCATAGATAGGTAGTTTTAGCTTTTGAGCAACCAACATATAAATTGCACATAGTGTAATTGGATTACCTTTTTTAGATTCCAAAACTATGTTGATCATAGAATTTGAAGGAGAATGGAAGTTTTTTGTATTCGCACTAAATTTCAATTGCCCAAACAATACATTATTTAGAATTTTCACCTGATCCATGGGCAAAAGTTCATTGTTCAATTGTGTCCAGGTTTCGAAATAAATTTGCTCAATATCTGCTTTTACTTTCTTAAACTCAAGATCTGGATATTGATAGGTAGCTAATAACCATAAGCCCTCGAGCAAATCTTTACCACCGTCATTTTTCCATACTGTTAGTCTTGATAGTAGTATATCATAATGAAGATTATGCACTAGATCTTCAATTCTTTTTTGTACTAATGGATTAAAATTGTTTTCCCATTCAAGTTCCAAATGAGGGATGATAATTTCTCCAATAGACATAATCTCTTTTTCCACCATCGATACCACTTCCGTATCTTCATCGTCCAACAACGCTATTAGTGCTTTTATTTTAGTTTCTTCCATAGTTTTATATTATGGTTTTAGTATTTTAAACTACTAGCTATTTTAAGTCTGAATTATTCCAACATTGTATCTTTTTTCTATAGGTGCATGATTAGCCGCTTCAATGCCCATGGAAATAACCTTTCTAGTTTCAAGCGGATCAATAATTCCATCTATCCACAAACGTGATGCCGCATAATAAGGTGAAGTCTGATCTTTATATTGTTGAGTAATTTCCTCCAATAATTTGGTTTCCGCTTCAGGTGTTATTACTTCTCCTTTAGCTTTTAAAGCTGCAACTTTTATTTGCAACAATGTCTTTGCAGCTGTGCCTCCGCTCATAACAGCTATTTGCGCTGTAGGCCATGCATAAATCAATCTTGGATCGTATGCCTTTCCACACATGGCATAATTCCCTGCACCGTAGGAATTACCAATTACAACAGTAAATTTTGGCACTACAGAATTTGCCATGGCACTTACCATTTTAGCGCCGTCTTTAATTATGCCACCTTGCTCTGATCGAGAACCTACCATAAAGCCCGTTACATCATGCAAAAATACTAATGGGATTTTCTTCTGATTACAATTCATAATAAAACGAGCTGCTTTATCGGCGGAGTCCGAATAGATCACCCCTCCCATTTGCATTTCATTTTTTTTATTTTTCACCATGATTCGCTGATTGGCCACAATACCTACTGCCCAACCCTCTATTCTCGCTACTCCACAAAGAATTGTTTTTCCATACAACTCTTTGTATTCATCAAAGTCAGAATTATCTACTAATCGTTTTATTACTTCCTTCATATCGTATGACTTTGTACGATCGTGTGGAATAATAGTAAAGATCTCTTTAGGATCTTCTTTTGGTGCAATGGCTTCTACCCTATCATAACCAGCTTTTTCCGACGCACCAATTTTAGAAACAATATTTCGTATTTTTTCAAGGCAAGCTTCATCGTTAGCACATTTATGATCGGTAACTCCTGAAATTTCACAATGAGTAGTAGCACCTCCAAGAGTTTCATTGTCGACCTCCTCTCCTATGGCTGATTTCACGAGATAAGAGCCCGCTAAAAAAACACTTCCTGTTTTCTCAACAATCATCGCTTCGTCAGACATAATAGGTAAATAAGCTCCGCCAGCTACACAGCTCCCCATAATAGCCGAAATCTGAACGATTCCCATGGACGACATTACAGCGTTATTTCTGAATATTCTACCAAAATGTTCTTTGTCTGCAAAAACTTCTTCCTGTAAAGGCAGAAAAATACCAGCACTGTCAACTAAGTAAATAATGGGAATTTTATTTTCCATCGCTATTTCCTGAGCCCTTAGATTTTTCTTTGCCGTAATGGGAAACCAAGCTCCTGCTTTAACAGTAGCGTCATTTGCAACGATCACACAAGAGCGTCCTGCTATATAGCCAATACCTGTAATAACACCTCCTGAAGGACAGCCGCCATACTCAGCGTACATTCCTTCTCCTGCAAATTCTGCAAATTCTAAAAAACGACTTTCTTTATCAATAAGGTTATGAATTCTTTCTCTCGCAGTAAGTTTACCTTTAGCGTGCTGTTCCGCTATCTTCTTTTCTCCTCCTCCTAAAAATATTTTCTGAAGTTTCAATTTCAATTGCGAACAAAGCAACTTCAAAGAATCTTCGTTTTTATTTACTTCTATACTCATCGATGATTATTTCTTTTTATAAAACCAAACAGCTCGAACTGTAATAAATATATGACTAAAAAGAGTACGGAACAACCCAAAATGTTCACGCATTACATTAAATCTATCCACAAGAGATTTCTTTAATTGTTTATCTGAAATGCCCCCTTTAAGGTATCGAGAAACATTAAATCCAACGTTTACAGCATTAGACGATTTTTTCAAGGCCTTTATAATCCAATCAATATCGGCGCAGTAAGGATGATTGATAGCGTACAGATCAGCAATAGATCTTTTCACCAAAATAGATTGGTGACAAACCACCATTCCATAGGCCATATCTTGCCATTTTAAGTGTGAAGGAAGTTTATGTGGTGTTACTTCACTCCTCGTACCCAAGGGCTCGAAGGCTTCATTTACCATCAACGTTTCCCCGTAATAAATATCGGGTAATTCAGCAGAACTATTTACGATTTTTTTTATTGTATCAGTCTCATACAATTCATCTCCAGCATTTATAAATAATAGGTAGTCACCTTTAGCAACTTTTATTCCCTTATTCATTGCATCATACAATCCTTTGTCTGGTTCGCTTTGCCAAAACGCAATTTTGGAAGAATATTTCTTAATAATCTCTACTGTTTTATCTTTAGAATTACCATCAATAATAATATATTCTATACGATCGTATGTCTGTCCTATGATACTTTGAATTGTTCGCTCCAAAAATTGTTCCCCATTATAAACAATCGTAACAATACTAATCAGAGGCTTATTCAAATTATTCATTCACTAAACTATCTAATTTTATGAACTGGCACCCCTACATAAGTACCAGGCTCTGTAATATGATCTACCACGGTAGAACCTGCACCCACAATTACATTGGAACAAATAGTTACATTATTAACCACACTTGCTCCAACACCAAGAAAAACTCGGTCACCAATTACCACTCTACCTGCTATAGTTACTCCTGGACATATATGACAATGTTTGCCAATCTTAACTTCGTGTTCTACAATCACGCCATTGTTAACAATTGTATTATCACCAATCTCTGCTTCTGTTCCTATATGTGAAAAATTACCAATAAAAATTCCAGAAGAAAGCTTACTACGCTTGCTTAAATAGGCTCGTGTAGAAACAATATTTGCCTTCGGATGTTTGTCTATCTTATCAAAAATTTTTCTACGGATAGTATTATCGCCAATGGCCACAAATATTGGAGTTTTTTCCAATCCATCGGGAATACTGTTATGAATATTGAAACCATAAAGCTTCTCTCCGCCTTTAGCATTAGAATCAACGTACGTGATTTTAATAGATGGATTAATTTCAAGCAATGCATCAGAAACACTCTTAGAATGTGCACCTGCTCCTATTATAATAATGTCTTTCATAGGTATAATTATTTTGACTCAAATTTAACTCCTAACGGCAGAAACAAAGCTTCGAAGAGACTAAGGCTCGATCTTTAGGGTAATTATTTTTTGTTAAATGTACGTAATAATGATAAATCTGTATATTTTTGGGCTAAACTAATATTTTTAAACGAAATGAAGAACAATCTTTTTAAAAGTATATATCCCCATTTGGTAGCAATCACTGCTTTCCTTTTAATTTTATTCATGTATTATTATCCTGTATTGTCTAGTAAAAAGCTGATACAGAATGATGTAATTCAATCTCAAGGTGCTCTTAAAGAATCTATCGATTATGGTAAAGACAACAAAGAAGATATTCTTTGGTCTAATTCTAGTTTTAGTGGTATGCCCGTATGGAGAGGGTATAACTCAAATATATTAATTAAGTTACATAAAGGCATTGTCACTATACTTCCTATCCCAATTTATATGGGTATACTGGGCTTTATAGGTTTTTATGTTTTAATGTTGGCTTTTAATGCTAATGCTTGGATTTGCTTTATTAGTAGCTCCGCCTTTGTCTTTTCATCATTTAATATAATAAGTATAGAAGCAGGCCATGTAAATAAAGTTTTAGGCATGTCAATGATGGCTCCTGTAATTGGAGGGGTTATCATGGCTTATCGAAAAAAATATATTGCTGGTGCTGCCGTTACTGCATTCTTCCTTTCACTCCAGATATTTTTCGCACACTTTCAGATTACTTATTATCTAATAATTATAATTTTATTTCTAGGCATTTATGAATTAATCAATGCCTTAAAAGGAAAGGAAATAAAACATTTTATAATTGCTTCATCCGTTCTTGTACTTGCTGCTCTCATTGCGGTAGGACCCAATGTGTCAAACTTATGGACCACTCAAACCTATTCAAAAAGTACTACTCGTGGAGGCTCTGAGCTCACCGCTAAAAAAACAGATTCTGGTGGTCTAGATTATGATTATGCAATGAAATGGAGCAATGGAGTAGACGAAGTACTTACCATTCTTATGCCCTATTATTATGGCGGCAGTTCAAATGAATCACTAAGCCAAAATTCTGATATTTATAAGGCTTTAATGGAAAATAATGTACCAAAAGCAGATGCAAAAAACTTCATAAAAAATATTCCACTTTATTGGGGAGATCAACCTTTTACTTCTGGACCAGTTTATTTTGGTGCAATCATATTCTTCCTGTTTGTATTAGGAATGTTTTTAATTAAAGACAATTTCAAATGGTGGGTTTTTGCTATAAGTATTTTTGGACTCCTAATTTCAATGGGGAACAATGTAGATTTTATTAGCAAGTTCTTATTCTACAATTTACCTCTTTACAATAAATTCCGCTCTGTGACTATGGCGGTTTGTATAGCACAACTCACTTTTCCTCTAATAGCAGGAGTAGTACTTGTGAAAATTGTAAAAAAAGAAATTACTTCATTAGACTTTAACAAAGGTCTACTTTGGGCTGGAGGAATTTCTGCTGTATTTTTATTACTAGGATTAATTACTAGCATGAGTTCCGATTTTATTTCTGTAAACGACGAACAGTTAAAACAACTTCCCGAATGGGCTATGGACGCTATTCGTAGCGATAGAGCTGGAAAACTACAAGGTGATATATTACGTGGAATATTCTTTATAGCTATGACAGCTGGCCTTTTATGGGCTTTCGTAAATGAAAAAATAAAACCAGTAACCTTTTATGCTATATTTGCTTTTGCGATACTTTTAGATCTAACTTCTGTAGACAAACGTTATTTAAATTCTGACAATTTCAAAAGTGCAAAATCATTGGAAAAAGATGCTTTTGCAATGACTGCTGCAGACGAAATGATACTTAACGATAAAGAGTATTTTAGAGTTTACAATGTAGCTAAAAATCCATTTAACGATGCCACTACTTCTTACTACCACAAATCAATTGGTGGATACAGTGCTATTAAACTTGGAAAATATCAAGACTTGATCGAAAATCAATTCAACAAAACCAACATGGGTGTTTTGAATATGTTAAACACAAAATATTTCATAGTTGCTGATCAAAAAACTGGAGAACCTTTAGTTCAAAGAAACCCAGATGCATTAGGAAATGCTTGGTTTGTCCAAAACTATCAATTAGTAGCCAACGCAGACGCAGAAATGAAATCCCTCGATTCTATTAATCCTGTTGCCATGCTATATGTAGACAAACGTTTTGAAAATAATCTAAAAGGATATGTTAGTTCTTTCGATTCTACTGCTACAATTAAACTTACCGAATATCACCCTAATAGACTTAAGTATACTTCCACTACAACGACCGAACAATTGGCAGTATTCTCTGAAATCTATTACCAACCAGGCTGGAATGCTTATGTAGATGGAAAACTTGCAGAACATTTCCGCGCAAACTATGTATTAAGAGCCATGAGAGTGCCCGCTGGCAAACATGTAATAGACTTCAAATTCGAACCTTCAACTTATTTTATTGGGGAGAAAATTTCCATGATTGGTTCTATCCTATTGGTAATTGTCCTTTTAGGCACTTTGTTTATCGCAATTAGGAATAAGATGAAACAAATCGATCAACCTGTTATTTTAAATAAAAAATAAGTAACTATCTTTAACTCTTTGAATTTACACATATACTAAATGGAAACAACTGAAGAATTATATATTGATTTATTAAAAAATAGACTTTCTGATTTTCAGAAAAAAGATAAAGTAGAATACAAACCACTACCCAATAACAAAACAATAAAAAGTAAAATTGCCAATACAGTTGATAGTTTTATTAGAAAATTTAACCTCGCAATTTGCAGAGTGAATATTGTTAAAGCTGAAAACATGGTAGAAGGAAACTACTGGCCTGCAAATGCTGAAACAATGATAGGCATGAAACGATTAAACAACATTCAATTTTGTTTGACCGATGTAATTGAAAAGAAAATACCTGGCGATATAATTGAAACGGGTGTTTGGAGAGGTGGAGCAAGTATTTTTATGAGAGGTATATTAAAAGCTTATAAAGTTACTGATAAAAAAGTTTGGCTAGCTGATTCTTTTGAAGGACTGCCTGCTCCTGACGAAAAATATGTGCACGATAAAGGTGACATTCACCATACGATTAGTGAATTAGCAGTATCGATGGACCAAGTGAAAAATAATTTTGAAAAATATAATTTATTAGACGATCAAGTTATGTTCTTGAAAGGATGGTTCAAAGATTCATTGCCAACTGCTCCTATTGAAAAGCTTTCTATACTTAGACTTGACGGTGATTTGTACGAATCTACCATGGATGCCATCAAAAATTTATACCCAAAATTATCTGTAGGCGGTTACATCATAGTTGATGACTATGGCGCTTTCGAAGGCTGCAAAATTGCTACTGAGGAATACCGTAAACTTCACAATATTACTGAAACAATAGTTAATATTGACAATACAGGTGTTTACTGGCAGAAACTTAAATAAATGAAATGGGCTACGAAATAAATTTACTTATATCGTAGCCATATTTTTTAAAATGTGGTGCCCAAAAAGGAGTATTAAACTTCTCCCAGGCATGACAACCAAAAGGTAAAACATTACCATTCAGTTCATATAATTTTTCAGGATGTTCTTCGAAAGAAAATTTTAATGCGGTTTTGACATCAGGAATTTTAAATCCAGGTACAAATCTTTTTCCAACAAAAGCCCAGAAAAAATCTTCGTGCCATTTCCTTTTCCAAATCAACGTAATAGGATATAAAAATATACTAGCGTAGTAAAAGGTCTTTACTTTTCTCAACGATAACCCACCATTTCCAACAGGATAAATTAGTTTCTCAATAAAAGGAATTATTGATTTTAATTTATTAATCCATGCAGCATCAATCCATGGAGCGCCTACATAATCTATATCTGAAGCACACCACTCGTCTATATTATTCTCAAAAACAAAAGTATCCAACTGATAAATGAGAATATAATTATAATTCAAAAAATACTTATAAAAAAAGGGTAAACACATTAATCGACTATAAGTATGTACCGTCTTAAAATAATAAGCTGGCATCGCAATGCTCTTTGTCACTCCAGGTGTATAGGCAGATATGTCCATCCCTTCCGGATAAACCAAAATAATATCGTTGTCTATAAATACTTCCTTACACCTATCCCAAGAAATTTGTTCGCTCCATGACAACGAACTCTTGTATACAGGCACCACAATGGCTACAGTATTTTTCATGGAAGAATAGTTATTTTTTATACGCAATTATTATTACTTCCCCTCCTTTTGTCTTATCAAAACGTGTGAAAATAAAACTTAAGAGTTGATAGAACAACCCTACTACTAAATCAGATAATTTCTTTTTTTCAAAACCAATTTTGAAGGTACCTTTTCTTGTTATAGCCCTACTCACTATAGCCGTCCATGCATCCATACGAACACTAGAAAATGATCGTTCTATTTCTAATCCATTTCTACGAATAACCGCTTCCAGATTATCAATATTAAAAATATGTAAGTGACGTGGAGGGTCTAATTGAAACCAAAATTTACCATACACTTTGTGCAACCAATTATCTGTATTGGGAGTAGCTATAATTAATTTCCCATCCTTCTTTAATACTTTAAACGCATCTTTTATCAATTGATCTACCTCATGTACATGTTCAATCACATGATTGATGGTAATAGCGTCGAAGTAGTTTTCCTGATAATTCTGTGACCCAATATCACCCACGGCAGCCTTTAATCCTTTTGAATTACAAAACTCAATTGCTTTGGGATCAAAATCTAAACCATAAGCATCCCATCCTGCCGATTTCAGATTATCCAACAACCAACCATTCCCACATCCAAAATCTAAAATTTTACCTGACTTTACGCTTGGCAAATACAATAAATTAAAATCAAATTTATTCCTTAAAATAGGAAAAAGGTAGACCAAATAACCAGTCATTCTTTTGAAAAATGACAACTCCTGATAATAGCCATACTGTATATTTTGATAAGGTTTTTCTAGAAATGAAAAATCTAAGAGCGATTTTTTTTGTCCAGAATGTGTATAGTAAGAAACGTATGCCTTCCATATTTCTTCTTTTGCAGGCATTGGATCTAGCCAAAGTAAGCCACATTTTTCATTAGTACACTTTTTAAGATTCCAGCCTTTTGATTCTCCAAAATAGCGATCGTTAAGATCTTTATAAATATAAGTCCCCTCCGAAGCACAATTCATGCATAGTGGAGTATCGACTTTTTTAATTATTACTTGTTCCATTGTCAATTTCGTCTAATTTTTTTCTCTCAAAAGCATCAATATAAGAAAATTCACTGGCATTATAAATTTTGGAGTTCATGTAGGTGGCGTAGTTATTTAATAAATCATACGAATCGAATATACGATACATAGCATTAAAGAAACCAGCTATCTTGGCTGTTCTTCCAGAAATAGGATCTATTATTAAATTAGATGATTTATTTTCTTCTTTGTCATAAAAATGTTTATCAACTCTATGCAAGTTATTATCATTATCAATATGAATATTGTCAGACCAAGTATGATCAGCTCCAGTAATCCATACTTTTTCATACCCCATATTTAAAGCAACATATATAGATGCCCCAAGTACGTTATAAAACTGAGGCATAGCTAGATTTTTACGAAATAAAAAAAACGAAAAGAAATCAAAACCTTTTACTATTGTATAATTATAAAAGGTAATTTTTATAAATGAATTAGCCTTTTGAAAATATAGAATATCAGCGTCTTTTCTATAAAAATGAGGTACAAAAAGCGTCATTTCCCAATTAATATTATTTTTGAATTCATAAAATACAGTTTTAATATCAGGCCTATCCTTATGAATAAAATAACCAGGATCAAGCATTACATAATACTTCGGTTTTATTATTTTGAATTCCTTTGATAGTGCGAAATTATTAACACAAATAGTAGGTATCTGATTTAGTATTGAATTATAATGACTAAGAGTAATTTTAAGAGATGGCCCATTGCCTAAAATAATACAATCTTTTCCATATGGCTTTGGAAACTTTAAGATAAATTTAGAAATAAATAAAACCTTTGCCATACCAGAAATACTTCTGTACAAATTTTGAATTATATTTTCAAATTTTTTTACAAATTTTGACGCTTTGTATATTGAAATGCCATTCATGTTTTATACTTTAGAGAAACTAACTTACAATTGATCTTATTAACATAAATGCTTCTGCATATTCCTTTCCTATTACAATACCCCAACGTTTCGCTTGTATGGTAAGAGCTTCAGGAGAACGGGGATGTGGGTATTTTCTTTTTTCAAATTCATAACACTCCATTGCATTCTCTTTTGCTATTAAATTTTTTTCGGAAACTTTAAAAAATAAATTTGGTTTGAAATAGTTTGGATGATTAAATGCTTGCCATTCGGTAGAAGAAGGTGTTTCAAATGCTATAATAGTTTTCACTACTTCATTTTCTAATGGCCGAGTAGCTGTAATTACTGCATCAAATGTTTGTCGATGATCAATATTAGTATCACCACCATGATGTGTAAAAATTACTTCAGGTAAAAAAGTTTCCTTTTCTTTTTCTATAACTTTTACAATATCAAGCAAAGCTACCGAATCAAATCGATTGTCAGGAAAGTCATATATTCCTACTGATTCAAATCCTATAATTTTTGCAGCATTCATTATGTTATTACGATGCGTTTCCAATTCCTTTTCCCACATTTCTCTATCCCTACGATCTGAACGAGCTGTTATACCTTCTCCCAATATTACAGCTCTTATAGTACATTGATGTTCTGTTATTAACTTGTTTAATGTCGCTCCCAATCCCAAAAGTTCGTCATCTGGATGAGCAACAACAACTAATATTTTTTTATTTCCTAAATATTTTAACATCTGCAATTATACTTTTATCTGTTTTAATACTTGCTCTAGTAAATTCAAATCTAAAATTCCCCACTTCTATAAAAGCTTTTGGATAATCTTCAGCATCTAACATTCTAATGTAATCAAATACTTCATCTAGTTCTTTTAGATCCATTATATTACTTTCTTGCGGTTTTCGTCTTCTGAATTCAGTGACTGCGCCAATTTGTGCTTCTGGTTTTATATTCATTTCTATAATTTTTACAATCATGTTATTAATTATAGAATTACATCTTAAGTATATTTCCTCAGCATTTCCCCAAAGAGAAAGAGATTCTTTAATATATATAGGTCCTGAATCTAATCCCTCTGATACTTTTAAAGCTGATATTTTTGTATCATATATTTTACGCTCAATTAAATTTTGCAAAGGACTACCACCCCTACCAAAGGGTAAGTCAGTCATGTGGAATACAATACATTCATAGGCATTATAAATTTCCTCTGGAATTAAATAAGACCAGTGTGGCAGAAATATTTTATTAGGATTTATTTTGTCAATTGTTTCTTTATTAAAAAAATTTTTATTGTCGATTAATAGCCATTCACCATACTTTTTACTTGTATGGAACTTCAACCCTTCCTTATTCCATGGTTTTTCAGAAACTAAAATATACTTATCCATAATAATTACAATAAATTATCCCAAGACAAAGGAGTTCCTGCTTTTATCATCTTTGAGCTTTTTTTACCAATGATTTGATCATAAAATTTAGGAGCCATACCTAAGCCCGGCCTAATTACACGTATATTTTCATTAGTAAAGGTATCGCCGAAATTTATATCTATTGAAGCATATATAGATCTTTTAAATAAAATACTTTTTTGCTCAGCCTCTTGCACACCATATTTTATTATACCTAAAGATAAAAATGCTCTTTCACTTTCAATAACTAAAGATTTCATTTCTTCTGGTTCCATTGAAAATGCTGAATCTACACCACCATCCGCTCTATTAAGAGTAAAATGCTTTTCAATAACTCTAACACCTAAAGCAACCGATGCAACTGCCACACCAATTCCCATTGTATGATCTGACAACCCAACATGACAATTAAACAAAGTAGACATATGTGGAATTGTAAGACTATTAGTATTTTCTGGTGTAGAAGGGTAGGTACTTGTGCATTTCAATAAAATAAGATCCTTACAACCATTTCCTCTTAATGTTTTTACAGCTTCATCAATATCTGAAATACTCGCCATTCCCGTAGACATAATTACTGGCTTCCCAGTGGAAGCCACTTTTTTCAATAGTGGGATATCTGTATTTTCAAATGATGCAATCTTATACAACGGTACATTTAGTGTTTCTAAAAAATCTACAGCAGTTTCATCAAAAGGAGTACTAAATGCTATTAATCCATTCTTATTTGCATAATCAAAAATTTGTTTATGCCATTCCCATGGTGTATATGCTTCTTTGTAGAGTTCATGCAACTCTCTTCCATTCCATAATGAATTAGGATCATTGATTGTCAATGCCCCTCTAATAGTCATTGTATCAGCGGTATAGGTTTGTAGTTTTATAGCATGAGCCCCGGACTGAATCGCTGCATCAACTATTTTTAAGGCACGCTCTAAAGATTGATTATGATTTCCCGACATTTCAGCTATTATAAATGGAGGGCTATTATCACCAATACTATATTTCCCTATTTTCATATTTCAAGTTTAATTCAAGTTTATAATATATTTTTTTATGAATTTCAATAGTTCCTTTATTTATAAACCCAACATTGTTAAATGTTTTCCATGAAGGTGTGTTATCTTTTCTTACAATTGCCATAAATCTAATAGGGATATCATGTTTCGATTTAAACATAAATATAGCTTTTCTTAAGATAATTTCAGAATACCCTTTACCTCTATTATTCTTATCTATTGAAAAATCGATTTCTATTACATTCGATGCTAAAATTTCAAAACGCACCTGACCGATTTTATTTTGACTCTTATGAAATAAATAAAGGAACGAACTTTCATTCTCTAATTTAGCTTTAAACCAAACTTTATGAGTATTGTAAGAAATATTTTTATTATTTATAGAATTCTGTCTTACGCTTTTTTCATTTACCCAATTATAATAAATTTTAATGTCATTTAATGTTGCCTCCCTAATTGATATTTTGGTCTCTAAAATTAATTTGGTAAATATTTTATTAAGGTAGCTATGCGAATTCCCGGAAAAAAAAACATCTCGTCTTTTATTATATTTTTCAAAAAAAGAATTATCAAAAAGCATCTTACTTTTATTTTGAATTTCAGCTATTTTATAAGCTATTTTTTCTTTTATCAAAAATGAATAAATATTTTTTTGATTATCAGCAGTTTTATAAATAAATAATAAACCACCTAAACTAGAATATTCATAAGAAACTGAACTTGCAGCACAAATTCCAATATTCGAATACTTCATTAAGGAAGCCATCTTTCTAGCATTTACGTTTACGTGTAGTTTAATTTTAATTTCTTTTTCTAGCTTAATCAACCTTAAAATATCTTCTTTAAAAGGAAATAATTCACCAACCACAATATTAATTAAACCAATACCTTTTATTTTTAGCGCTTTTGTTAACGCCTTTAGAGTAAAATTATTAGGGTCTGTGCCGCCTAAATTAACGAATATCGAATTATTTTCACTTTTATTAGTTCTTTTAAATTCATAAAATGGTTTTCTTAATATTGCATATTTTGAACCCAAATAAACTTTTGAATACCACTCCTTTTTATACTTATTTTCTAATATACCTTCACTATGATTTATTATTACATCCGAATAAAAATGGTCAAGATAAATATCATCAATAGATATTAACTTACTACATGCTTTTTTTATCACTTTTTGATAGTCACTAGAAAATTTATACCCATCTAAAATAACAAAAGAATTATCACTTATATATTTAGCTAAATATATTGCTTCATCAATTAAAATGGAGAATTTTGGAATATCTATTATGCTTTTACAAATTTTAAGGATTTCAACTCGTAAAAAATTATCAGGTTGATGAATAATAAAAAAACAATTAAATTTTTTATTTAATATTTCAGCTAATGCAAGAGATCTTATTACATGACCATAACCAATATCAAGACTTCCATCTGCCCTAATATATAAAATGGGTTTATGTTCCATAATAATTTACTAAAAGCCTATAATTATATATATTTCTGGTCAATATGTGAGTTGAACTTTTTTAAATCAGGGAATTTATCAAATATTTCTATGATTTCTTTATATCCCCGACTTGCAGCACCATGCACTTCTATTAGATTTCTAATGAGATTGAAATCATCCAAAGTATCTACTGTTATTCTTATATCGCTTTTATCATCTATATTCTTAATATGTCTAAAATTTACTTTGCCAGATTTATTTTTATTTATATAAGGTGTTACGTGCTCAATTTCTGAAACTGAAGATGCGTTTTTATACGCTTCTTCAAGAAGTGAAAAAGAAAAAATTTCAAAATCAAAACCTCTTGGAAAAGTCCGCTGGATACAATTAGATGAGTATAATCTAATATCACCAATATTTATATAATCAAATACCGCTTTTGAAATTAATTCTCCGTCTATTAAGGGACAATCTGAAGTAACTCTTATAATAATATCTAATTCAAATTTCTTTGCACATTCATAATATCTGCTTAAAACATTATCTTCTGCCCCTCTGTAAAAATAAATCTTTTCATTTTTACAAAATTCTATAATAGAATTATCAGATTCATTTTCTGTCGTAGCAATATATAAAGGTAAATTACTTAATTTTAATCTATCTGTATGAAATTTTAATAATGTTTTATTACCAATCTGCATCAATATTTTTCCGGGCAAACGACTACTTGTCATTCTAGCTTGTGAAATAATACCAACGTTGGACATTTTATTTTTCATTTTATATTTTCTTCAAAAGATACATAACATCTTCGTTTCCTAATTCATTCTTTGAAATATAAGGATATTTCTTTTTATTGATCAATTCAAGATTATTATTTTCTTTACGAAAAATACTTTCAAAATCAGATTTCCATAAAAATCCTTCGTTACCCCTATAATCTAATTGCTTAGATTCTTCGCTATAATATTCAAAGCCCCATATATACTTATTAGAGCATCTATGCATCTCTGATATAAAATTTGGTAAGTCTTTAGGTGCTATATGAATTAAAACACCAGATGTAAAAACTAAATCAAAAAAATCATCTTTAAAAGGTATATCAAAACCTGATCCCTGTATTATATTAATTCCATTTGTATTTGCCTTTGCTTTTTCAACTGCATATTCTTGTAATTCTATACCATATAAATTAACAAACCCCATTCGTTGTAAACCTAACAATTGCAATCCAATATTACAGCCAACTTCTAAAATTCTAATATTTCTATCTAAACCTAATAGAGAGATTTCATTCATTTCAGTTTTTGTAAAACCATAATTATTTTTATACATATTATCCCACTCTTCTAAGTTCTGGGGATTCCTTTCTGTATATTGTTTTCCAAAATTTCCATTCCAAAATTCTATTTGCGGTGTTTTCATAGTTAATTTTTATAAAAATTTAATACTTTTTCAATTACATAATTATTCTCTTCGTTCGAAAGCGATGGATAAATTGGAAGGCTTAAACAATTTTCATAATATTTTTCAGCTTCGGGCATATCTCCCTTTTTCCATCCTAATTTTTTATAATAAGGCATTAAATGAACAGGTATATAATGAACCTGACTAAAGATTTTATTTCCTCTTAAATAGTTATATAATTCTTTCCTTTTTTCTACTTGGATAATATATAAATGATAAGCATGACTATAACCAAGTTTACTTTTAATAAAAGATATATTGGCATAAGTAAATCTTTCATCATATTCCAATGCAATTTTTTTTCTTTTGATAAGATTTTCACTTGCACGCGAAAGTTGTGATATACCAAGGCAAGCTTGAAGGTCAGAAAGTCTATAATTAAACCCTAGTTCTTGCATTTCCATATACCAAGTTCCTTGTTCAATTACAGATGGGTTATTTATAAACTTATTTACATCTCTAGTAATTCCATGACTTCTTAGCATTTGCAATTTTTCATATAATTCAAAATTATTAGTGGTAATCATCCCACCTTCTCCAGTAGCTATATGCTTAACTGGATGAAAAGAAAAAATAGCTAAATCAGCATAATTTCCATTACCACAATTTTGTTTCACTCCTTTTGAGTCAATAAAATAAGCGCCTGGTGCATGACAAGCATCTTCTATTATCCATAAACTAAATTCATCTGCAATATTTCTTAATCTCTCTAAATCTATTGGAAACCCAGCAAAATCAACTGGAATGATTCCAGAATACGTTCCTTTGGGACTCGATTGTAAAAGAGCATATAACTTATTTAAATCCATTAAAGCAGTTTCTGGATCTACATCAATAAAAACAACCTCCCCTTCACAATACCTTATACAATTAGCAGAAGCGGCAAAGGTAATAGGAGTAGTTATTACCTTTTTCCCCTTTGTAATTCCTAATGCTATGGCGCACATATGTAAAGCTGCAGTTCCATTAGAAACTGCTATTGCGTATTTAGATCCTATATAAGAAGCAAATTTTTCTTCAAATTCAATTACAGAAGGCCCTTGAGTTAAAAACTCAGATTTTAATACTGAAACAACAGCATCGATATCCTCTTGTGTAATCTCTTGCTTTCCATATGGAATTATATTTGCAGGAACAAAATTATTCATTAGATAGAAAATTCAGAGTCAACGTGTTTAATAATTTGATTCCTTAAATCAGCCACCGTTAGCCATTCAGAATTTGTTCCAGAATTATACTTAAAACCCAATTCTACTTTGACACCTTTGAAATGAGTTATGAAATCAGCCTCACTCCAATTCATTAATGTAGAAGGTAGAATTACAAAATACTTATCTAATTCAACTGTATTTAAAGAGTCTGTTTCTGTAATCATCTCCTCATGCAACTTTTCACCTGCCCTTATTCCGACTAATTCAATTTTACAATTAGGAGCAATTGCATCAGTCAAATCTGTTATTTTAAAGGATGGGATTTTGGGAACAAATATTTCACCTCCCCAAGCATGTTCAATAGCGTATAATACCATTTCTACTCCTTCATCTAACGATATATTAAATCTAGTCATTTCGGGGTGGGTAATTGGCAGTATCCCTGATTTTCTTTTTTCTAAGAAAAAGGGAACTACTGAACCTCTAGAGCCTATAACATTTCCATATCTGACTACTGAAAAAGAAATATCTCTACTACCTTTCATATTATTTGCAGCGACAAATAATTTATCCGAACATAGTTTAGTTGCACCATACAAATTAATAGGAGCAGCTGCTTTATCAGTAGAAAGTGCAACAACCTTACTTACTCCATTTGAAAGCGCAGCATTTACTACATTTTCTGCACCTAATACATTAGTCTTAATACACTCCATGGGATTATATTCGGCAGCAGGAACTTGTTTTAATGCGGCAGCATGAATTACAATATCAATTCCTTCCATAGCTCTTTTAAGCCTATCGGCATCTCTCACATCCCCAATAAAATATCTTAATGGCTTCCCAGGTCCTGGAATAAAAGTTTGCGACATTTCATATTGCTTTAATTCGTCTCTCGAAAAGATCACGATTTTCTTAATTTGAGGCCACTTATTTAAAACAGTTTCTACAAATTTTTTTCCAAAAGAACCAGTTCCTCCAGTAATTAATATTGATTTATTATTAAGATCAAGCATTTCTATTTTTGTTATAAGATGGCAAATTTAATATAATTAAGGTTAAGTTATAATAAAATAATTACCTTTACTTTCAAATAATCTCATGGGAATAGTTGTCAAACAAAGCATTAAAAGTACCTTAATTAGTTATATAGGAGTGCTTTTAGGTGCGTTTAACAATTTATGGCTTTACCCAAAATATCTTGAACCTGAAAAAATTGGCTTACTTAAACTTTTACAAGATATACCGTTTCTATTTGCTCTTTTTGTTCAATTAGGAGCTTCTAGCCTGACAGACAGGTTTTTCCACCATTTTAAAGATGGTAAAAAAAATAATGGGTTCCTTTCAGCTTTGTTACTCTATCCTTTTTTAGGCTATACCTTATTTATTCTATCATTTTTTTTATTCAACGATTATTGGAAATCAATTTTTACTGCCAACGCTAATTTGTTGGTAGATTATTTCATTTACTTAGTCCCCCTTACCTTTTTTATGATGTATACCTCTATTATGGAGGCATATTTGAGGGCAAACTTTAACGTATCGTGGTCCAATTTCGTTAGAGATGTTTTAATTAGGGTATTTTATACTGTATTTGTGTTTTTATACGCCTTAAAAATTATCAATTTCAATGGATTGATTATCATGGTAGTAATAGGTTATGGCCTCTCCCTTTTAACATTATTTATTTATGCAAAAAAAATAAACATTCTTCACTTAACTACTTTTATTAAATGGCCTGAAAAACCACTTCTTAAAGAAATGGGAAGTTACTTACTTTTTTTAATTCCTGGTACAGCAGGATCTTTGATTGCTCAGAAAATTGACACTATAATGCTTGCTATTGTTGGAATTAAAAACGTTAAAGGAAATGAAGGGCTTAACAATATTGCCATTTATAGCATGGCTTATTTCATTAGTTCAGTTATTGAAGTACCCAGAAAAAGCATCTCACAGATCTCATTACCGATTTTATCTGCCGCTTTTAAAGAAAATAATTTAACTAAAATTGATAGTTTATATAAAAAAAATTCAATTACTCAATTTATTTCAGGTTCCTTTATTTTTCTACTAATATGGATAAATATTGATGATTTGTTTTTATTTATTCCAAAATCAGAATTATATAAACAAGGTAAGTTTGTAGTTTTATTCATCGGTATCTCTAAATTATTCGATATGGCAACTAGTATAAATGGTGAGATTATTCAATTTTCCAAATATTTTAAATTTAACCTTATTGCTATTATTCTTCTCGCATTTTTAACAATTAGTTTAAATACAATTTTTATTCCTTTATATAGTATTACGGGAGCTGCTATAGCGCTTGCTATTACTATATTTTTTTATAATGTTGCTAAAACATATTTCATTTGGTATAAAATGAAATATTCGCCATTTACAAAAGATATGATTCCACTTCTAATCTTATGTGTTTTTATTATTTCATTATCACTGACTTTTGAATACAATCCAACTAAATTAGAATATTCATTCTTTTTAATTATAGGCAGATCAGTTCTATTTATAATTATATTTTATTTCTTAATTAGAAAATTTAAAATATCAGAAGATATAAATAATTTGATTGACAAAATGCTTAATCAACTTAACAAAAAAATTAAAAGTAAGTGGATTGAAAAACTTTAACAATTTTCATATCCTATAGAGTAAAAATCAAACCAAAGGCCACACCAGATGCCCATCTACGTTGGTAGTAATGTTTTGCATAATCTAAAACTGAAGTGAAATTTGCTCTAGTAAATGGCTCTGCGAAAATCTTTAGCCTTCTATCATTTAATGCTATAATTTTAATACCTAAAACTCCACTTAAAACAAATTTAGCATCACGATTAGCATCATCATTAGTTATGATTTTATAAACATCTTTATAGTCAATGGTGCTTCCTGAATTCAAAAGTAATTTAGAACCAATTAATTTTGAATTGATAATTATCGAAACATGCTTTCTTTTTCGCAGGATCCAATACCCTACCCCTATATTCAAATCTATATAACTGTATTTATTTTTAAACGAAACCACTAATGAGCTATCATTTTCTTGCTGTTTAAAATTTTCACGGAAAGCTGTATAAGACGTTCCAATAGAGTAAACCAATCTTCTTCTATTTGAAATGTTCATAATATTAAACCCAATTCCATTTCCTAGCCTTGAGTGATTACTTTTTTTCATTTCTGTTTTATACGTTATTAAATTATCACAGGTACAATAGGAATTTATATGAAAAAAAGCTGTTCCATTTAACTCCAAAAACCAGTTTTTATATACCTCTTCTTCATGAGTAACAGATTTATTTATTATGACAGGATGTTCAATTAAATATACAATTGAATCCTCACTATTCTCAGTATTTAAAGAATCAGATTGTGCAGATACACTTAGCCAAAGAAATTCTAAAAATAGAATTAAAAAATAATATTTACTATTGTTCATATCAAAATTAGCTATCTTTTTCGCTTTACTTTAGTAGTATCAATATTATAAATAGTATCTCGTCTTGTAACGTACTTAATTTTTTTAGGTAATGGTTTTAAAATAGAATCTGTTTGTGATTTAATAGAATTCACAGTATTAACTGGAGCAACATTAGTCATACTGTCAATAATAGCCTTGTTATTATTTTTGATTTCTGTAACAAAAGTTTTTGTCGTTATAGAATCTGGGTATACAAGCCTTGTAGCCTTATTAATACTTTTATCATTTGATTTAATTAGCGTACCAGTACTTTCAATACTATTAGAATCTTCAACAATATAATTTTCGCCCATTTGTATTACTGTTCCTTTGTCACCTTCTAATAGAACATTCTCCTTCGATAGTATATTTTTATAAAAGACTAAAGCTAAAAACAGGCTTGCTAGTATCAAAGAAAGATAATATATATTAAATTTTTTCAATGTAAACTGCCAAAAACTTCTATTCTCTAAAGCTACAGCCATTTTGGACCATTGCTCTTCAAATGATTCTTCTAATGTAAATTCATTCATTTCCGAACAAATGAATTTATCAAATTTTTCATCTAATTGATTATCCATTTGTTTGATTAGATATATTTTGTTTTTTTTTATCCGCCATTTCAATTAAGATAGACTGTAAAGAAGTACGTCCTCTTTTAAGTCTTATACGTGAAAGCTCTTCAGAAATTTTAAGAACTTCTGAAATATCTTTATGAGAAAAACCATCAATAACACTCAAATTAAATACAACTTTATGTTCCTCTTTTAATAGATCAATTGCACTCATTATTTCTTCTTTAGTTAAGCCAGCAGTATAAATGGAATCGACTTCTTCTTGATTAGTGAGATCATTTTGATACTCCTTATATGCATGTTTACTTTTTAAAATTTGGTTTTCATCCTCACTTACCTTTATATACTGTTTCCCCTTTTTACTATTAAAATCGAGTGTCTTGTTTACAACAATCCTTTTAATCCATCCTTCTACAGAGCCTGTCCCTTTGAAAGAATTTATTTTTTTGAATATTAGTATAAAGCTATCGTGTACAATGTCCTTTGAGTCATCAAAGGACTTAGTATACTTATAACTGGCGGCATTCATTTTTCCATAAAATAAACTATAGAGAGCATTTTGAGCGTCTCTATTTTCTTTTTTACATCCTTCAATGATTTCAGCCTCTGATTTTCCTATATAAGACATCTATGACAGTTTTCTGTTACATTTGTACAAAAGTATATTTTTTTTTGAATTATTGTGTAACGAAAAAAAATATTACAGTCTAACATACATAAATCTACTAAAAATATGAAAAAAAAGAACATTTTAATTTTCAATACAGCTATTATTATTATTATTTTTCTTCTACTTGTGGTTGCCAGTTGCAGGAAAAAATGCAGTAATGAAAGTGACAATGTCAGTCCCACAATTCCGACAGCAAAGGTAAGTATTAATAAATGGAATACAAAGATTAGTGGGATTAGTGACACTCTTTTTGATTTATCGTTCCTAAACGAAAATGAAGGCATTATTTGTGGTGCAAGAGGGAAAATTTATAAAACGACTGATGGAGGTAATAGTTTTACTGCATTAAATAGTAATACAAATGAAGATCTAGTAACAATAGACGTAATAAATCCAAATTTAATTTTTGCTGCTGGAAACAATAATACATTAATAAAAACAATAAATGGGGGTACTACATGGACACCAATAAATTTAAACTTTACTGGCAATTTTAGATATATTAATTTTGAAAATCCTTTAACAGGGTATCTTTCTGGAAGTGGCTCGATATTTAAAACTTCCGATGGAGGAATTAACTGGTATTCATTTCCATATGGAGGTAATGAAAATATTTATTGTACTGACTTTATAAATAACAACATTGGATTTATTAGTGGCAATGATATTACTTTAAATAAATCAATAATAAAAAAGACTATTGATGGCGGTATTAATTGGATATTAATTAATCCAGAAATTGCCAATAGAGTTATAACAACGATAAACTTTATTGATCAATATACAGGATTTATAGTATCTAATAATCATACTAACGCTTCAATTATATATAAAACTTTTGATGGGGGAACTAATTGGGAAATTGTATATACTGACTTAAAAAATCGCTACACAAAACTAAAATTCATTGATAAAAACATTGGATATGCAGTTGGCGGTAATTATATTTCTAATACACCATCAATTATTAAAACAATTGATGGTGGAAAAACTTGGACTTCTATGTTAGTAAATTCATATAGATTAAGTTCAATCGAGATATTGAATGTTTCAACT
>JANOTP010000223.1:0-26668 GCA_031416415.1 Cytophagales bacterium
GCAGCATGATCTTCTGTGAATAAATTTACAACTCTAAAACCATTTCCACCAGTAAGTCGAAAGGTGTTATTTTTATTTGGAGAATATTTGAATCCAAGTCTGGGAGAATAAACCTTTCCATGTATATTATGGTGATCATAACGAACGCCAAGTAGTGTAGTAAATTTTTCAGTTATTTTTAATTCGTCTTGTATAAATATTCCAGGCAAAATAGTTACTGAGGGCTTTGTTTTTGGGTTGATACTATTAGTGTCTTGGGTTGCAATTGTATTGTCATCATAATAAATATAACGAAACGGAATACCTATCAGTAGATCGTGTCTTGCACCTATTTTTTTATCCCATAACAATTGTGCAAAGACAGTTTGTTGGTTTGCATGATAGGGAATTACACCATAAAAAGAATTTTGTTTATGATTGTTATACGAATATTGTAAGGTGATTTTTTGTTTATTAATTGGTAATTGATAAGCTCCTATAACTTCCCATCTTTTTGTATAAATACTCTCTCCGTAGATGCTATCTGAACCACGCCATTTTGATGACCATTGAAGTTCTCCTCCAAAACGGTCTTCGTAAACATACCTTAGGGCTAGACTAGCCTTCCTTGAATTTTTTCTTTCCAAATTCCATTTGTTAAAAAGAGATATTCTATTTTGTAAAGTGACATCAGTAAAATTATCTTTATTTATATCCCATCGTTTATTGAACGTGTAATAATTTGCACCTAATAATACAGTAGCTTTTTTAATTTTACTTTTCCCTGAAAGGTCAATATTCAGATCTTGATAAGAAGTAGTCATTACATCCACATTTAAACGTGGAGCAGTTATGGGATCTTTAGTTATAATATTGATAAGTCCCCCTACAGCCTCAGAGCCATAGATAGAAGCCGCAGGGCCTTTCACAACTTCTATTCTTTTCACTAGACTATTGGGTATTCCACTTAAACCATATACTGTAGAAAGTGAGCTAACAATGGGCATTCCATCTATAAGAACCATTGTATATGGGCCTTCCATACCGTTAATATGTATATCACCTGTATTGCAGACACTGCAATTGAGCTGAGGTTGCACTCCATTGACCATAGAAAGGGATTCAAAAATACTAGGTGTAGGTTGTTTTTTGAAAAATTGAGGAGAATAAACTTCAACAGCAATTGGACTATTTAGTTTGCTCGTTTCTTTCATTGTTCCAGTGATTACAACCTCTTCAATAGTTTTAAAGGATTCAATTAATTCACTAGATATTTTTAATTCATTATTCTCAATAATTCTTATTTTTTTTGAATAGTTTTCATACCCTAGCGCATTTATCACTAAAGTGTATTCTCCAATTGGTAGGTTTGAAATTTTGTACTGGCCGCTACTATCAGAGTTTACGTTAATATTAGTGCCTTTTAATTTAACAATAGCATTTTCAACGGGTTCTAATTTATAAAGCACAGTTCCAGTTAAAGAACCTACTTGCGCAAATGCAAAATTAGCTTGAATAAAAAAGACAATTGTCAACAAAAACTTTGAATTCATTAAATTAAACTTGTTTAATATTTTATTTTGCAAATATATAAATATTATTTAAATATACTAAAATAAATATTTAGATTAGTCTAAATATTTATATTTAATCATAAATATATGGTTTATAGACAAATAAAGTATTTTTGAACTTTTTAATTGAGTAATACATCTATGATTATTGAACCTTATGCATTACTAAAATCTCACTATTTCCACTTTATTTATATCTTTACGGGCTTGAAAATTTTAAACATTAAAACAGTTTACATATTATGACTTTATTAAAAGGTAAGAATGTGCTGGTAACGGGTGCCTCAAAGGGCATTGGACGTGCCATCGCTATAAAATGTGCACAAGAAGGTGCAAACGTGGCTTTCACTTATCTATCGAGCGTAGAAAAAGGACAGGCATTGGAAGAAGAACTTAAGGCATTTGGTATAAAAGCAAAAGGCTATCGTTCGGATGCCTCTATATATTCAGCAGCAGAAGAATTGATCAATAGTGTGGTGACTGATTTTGGTAAAATTGATGCGTTGGTCAACAATGCGGGAATTACCAAAGACGGTCTTTTGATGAGAATGAGCGAAGAGCAGTGGGACGAAGTAATTCGTGTAAATTTAAAATCTGTTTTCAATCTTACAAAAGCGGTTATTAAGCCTATGATGAAAGAGAAAAAAGGATCGGTGATCAATATTACCTCAGTGGTAGGAGTGAGCGGTAACGCTGGTCAATCCAACTATGCAGCGTCTAAAGCAGGAATGATTGGTTTTTCAAAATCTATCGCTCAAGAACTGGGTTCAAGAAATATTCGTTGCAATGCTATTGCTCCTGGTTTTATCGAAACAGAAATGACTTCTGTTTTAGATCCAAAATTAAAAGAAGAGTGGGAAAAAGGCATACCGTTAAAAAGAGCTGGTAAGGCTGAAGAGGTAGCGGATTGTGTTGTATTCCTTGCTTCGGATATGTCTACTTATATTTCTGGTCAAGTACTTCATGTGTGCGGAGGAATGCTTACCTAGTTTTAACTAGTGAGTTATGAGTTAGGAATGTTAAGTTCTAATTCATAACTCATACTTTACAATTCTTTTAATATGTATAAGATACTTACCCAATACTCTCTGTGGTTCATTGTTCTTTGCCTGATGGCAGGCGTTGGCTATGCTTATCTTTTATATCAAAAAAAATCTCCGTGGAATAAAAATACAAATTACTTTCTGGCTGCTTTACGTTTTCTTCTCGTTACGTTCCTTAGCTTTTTATTATTAGGTCCTTTGATTAAATATTTTATTAATTATACAGAAAAACCTACAATTGTTCTAGCCATTGATAATTCTCAATCCATAACCCTTACTGAAAATACAGAAAAATTAAAAGCTTTAAAGGTAAGTCTTTCGTCCCTTAGAGATAAGCTAGAAGAAGCATCTATTGATGTATCGTTTCAAACGTTAGAGCAAACGTTAAAAGCCAACCAACTCAACGATCTTTCGTTTAATTTTCAGTCTTCCAATTTGAGTGGATTATTAAAAGATATTCAATCGAATTATGAGAACAGGAATTTAGCAGGAGTAGTTTTGATTTCTGATGGTATCTATAATCAGGGTAGTAGTCCTGCCTACACGCAATATAGTTTCCCTGTATATACTGTTGGTATTGGCGACACCATACCTAAAACGGATCTGAATCTAAAGACGCTTGTATACAATAAGCTTTCTTATAAAAATAATAAATTTCCTATTATTGCTGAAGTACAAAACAAAGGTTTTAAAGGACAGGCTACTCAGGTTATTCTGAAACAAGGCTCAAAAACTATTGATACAAAAGTAATAAATTTTGGTTCTGATAGTGAAATTAACAAAGTAGAATTTTATGCTTCTTCTTCTGAAATAGGGATGAAACATTTTGTAGTCGAAGTAAAACCGCTCAAAGGTGAATTTACATTACAGAATAATACAGCACATGCTTATATTGATATTATTGAAAATAAAGAAAAAATATTGCTCATAGCTCCCTCGCCTCACCCTGATATTAAAGCGATTCGCGCTGCAATAGAAAAAAAAGAAAACTATGAGTTTAGTCTTTATATTCCAGGAATTACGGAATACAAAGAAGATAAATACGATCTTATTATTTTACACCAACTTCCCGACTATACAGGAACAGCTAAAACTATTATTGATAATTTTTTAAAAAACGATAATTCGATTTTATTTATAATAGGAAATCAAACCAATCTTAATCAGTTTAACAATACAAATAAAATACTTACGATTCTTTCTCGTCAAGGGCAAAAAGATTTAGTTACTCCTGCCTACAATACTAGTTTCGATCGTTTTAGTATGGAGGTAGACGATCACTCTGTAATAAATAATTACCCGCCTTTGATTGCAGCCTATGGAGAGTATAATCTGAAAGAAAGCGGAGATATATTGATGTATCAAAAAATAGGAAGTACTACAAGCTCAAGGCCTCTCATTGTAGCCAGTGCTGATCGAAAACAAGCAGTAATAGCTGGTGAAGGCCTTTGGCAGTGGCGTCAACACGAATATTTAGAAACTCAGGACAACAAAGTATTTGATAAGTATATAGGAAATCTAGTACAATACCTTTCTGCAAAAGAAGATAAAAGAAAATTTCGCGTGTATCCTGTCAACAATGAATTTCTAATTACAGATCAAGTGTTTTTTGAAACAGAAATTTATAATGATCTTTTTGAAAAAATATACGAACAAAAAATAGATCTTAAATTATCGGACGAAGAGGGAAATAGTACTTCTTATTCCTTTGCAAATGGAGAAAATAATTCTCGTTTTGAAGTGAAAGGTTTGAAGCAAGGTGTTTATACTTATATAGCAACAACAACTCTAGGTGGTAAAACAGAAAAATCTGAAAGTCGTTTTACAATTAAAGAATTAATGCTTGAAGCTCTTACTACTACGGCAGATCATGAATTGTTAAGGCAACTATCTGCTCAAAATAACGGTCGCTTTGTAGTTGCTCCAAATTTAAATCAATTGGCTGAATCGATTATAGCGAGTAGTCCAAAAAACATTTTACATACTAATGAAGAATTAGTAGAATTGATAAGTATTCCATGGTTATTTTTCTTGTTTGTAGCACTTGCCTCTACCGAATGGTTTATGAGAAAGTATAAAGGAGGCTATTAGAGTAAACAAAATAAGGAAACAGTAAATAAAAAACAGGAACAGGTAAGAAATATATAAAATTTATTTCTTACCTGTTCCTGTTTTTTATAATAGGTCAAATAAATCGCTAATACCTAATTGTTTTTCTTTTGTAAATCCTTCGCCGTATTTTACTCCTATGGCGTGTCCAAATTCGAGTGCTCTGGCTTCTACATACTGCATAAATTCAGGTGTTGAGATGTAGGTAATGGGTTCTTTGCTGTTTGGATTATAAAATTGAGTTTTATAAGCTTTTATGGCTTCTTCTTTTCTTTCCCAAAAAGGTGTTATGTCCATTATAAAATCAGGTTGTAAAAGTCTATCTTGAATATAGTGATAAACATTTTTAGGCCTCCAAGGCTCTTGATCCGTATCAATTTTTTTTAAACCCGCAAGGAAACATGCTCTAGTTGCGACGGCTCCAGCCATGGTATGGTCGGGATGACGATCCAGTACCGCATTGGCTAACACTATTTCGGGTTGGTATTTTCTTATTGCCTTGATAATTTCTAAAATACTTTTTTCATTGTTTTGAAAAAAACCATCTGCTAGACAAAGATTATCTCTTACATCAAGTTCCATAATTCTAGCGGCTTCTGCGGCTTCTTGTGCTCTTGTTTCAGCGGTGCCTCTAGTGCCCAGTTCACCTCTGGTAAGATCAACGATCCCTACCTTTCTACCCATAGCTATATGTGCCATTATTGTTCCAGCACAGGCAAGTTCGGCATCATCCGGATGAGCTGCCAACACTAAAATATCAAGTTTCATATATTTTCTTTTTATGAGTTATTTTAAAATTACTATAAATTGGCTAATTTTCAGTCATGAAGAAAAATATATTTATAGTTCTCTTAGTAGCACTTCTTATTTCTTGCGTAGATGAGACAAAATCAATTCCAGCTACTGTTTTACAACCCAATAAAATGGTAAAGGTGATGACTGACATTCACTTGATTGAAGGAGAGCTAACCCTACGTCGTCTTACTAAAGACTCTTCGGCGCTATTGTATTTACTTTATAAAAAAGAGCTGTTTAGAAAATATGCAATTGACGATAGCGTCTATACTCGTAGTTTTAACTATTATAACACCCATCCAGAATTAATAGATAAGATATATGGCAGAATAATTGATTCGTTAAGTTTAATAGAAGAGAGAGAAAAATTATAAAGTATTTCTTTCTTAAGTTTTTCATTGTATAAGATCGGGCACTCACAATTTATTTTTGTCTTAGACAATAATAAATCAATCAAGAATAAAAATTAATCTAGTATTTCAAATTCCACTCTTCTATTAAGTTTCCGAGTAGCTTCTTTTGAATTATTTGCAATAGGCAATGCTCCACCATAACCAATTGTTTCAATCCTATCTTCCGAAATTCCTTTTCCCATCAAGTATATTTTTACATTATAAACTCTTTGTTCCGATAGTTTTAAATTAAGTTCTTGCTTGCCAATATTGTCTGTATGTCCTTCTACTCGTATACGCACAGCATCTTCTTCGTTCATCCATTTCGCCAAACGATCTAATTCAATTTTTCCTGCACTAGAAATTTCTGGCTCTCCTTGATGGAAAATCAAATTGTGTAATTGGAATTTCTGACCTTTTTGTGTCAATAAAGAATCTTCAAAAGGGTCTCTTTTTCGGTATTTAATGGTGTAGATACCAGGTGATAATTCGTCTCCTTTTTGGATATCAGCAAAACTAATAACCCTTCTACTTGGTTTGTAATTTTTGGCCATTTCCTCTCTGTATTCTGCAGACATGATAGTACGCATCTCAGGAGGAATATAACCTTCTGGCATTGTTTTTACATAGGAAAATTCTATATCATCAAGAGCAAGATCATTTCCGTCGATAGAAGTATTAGCATTTTCAATACTAATTGTGACTGGCCCATTATGTGTTCCCGAATACCATTCAACAGTAGCATTGACCCAGCGAAATAAATGATACATATCCCTATCTAATTCTCCCGCTTGTTTGCCATTTACAGCAAATTTTATTGCAGGATCATTACCTTGTACATCACCCGATTCAAAAGCGAAACTTGATTTAACTGGAAGTTCTTTATATAAATTGCAATAGTAAACAGAAAATTTATAAATCGAGTTTGGGATTACTTTTACTTCTGTTCGCCAAACTTTTTTCCCAGTTTCATTATCTGAATTTAATACTAAAAAAAAACCATTACCCAGCGTATGATCACCACCTATTGGATTTCGGAAATCGTTGTTGAGTTGATAGGCATTTTCAGTTATTGAATATTCACCAGGTTCTGTGCTGCGAAAATTATAAGTATAGTCACTTGTAAAATAAATATTACCGTCTTCAAAATCTCCGTTTTTTACCAAATTGATTTCCTTACTATTTTCTGATTGAGCAAAAAGTAACGATGAATAAAAGAATAATAAATAAATAAAAGCATATAGATGCTTCGTCATTTTAGAGTGCAATTTAATTTAAGTTCAAATTTAACCATTATTCGGCTATTTTAATAGGTCTACTATATAACCAAGCGTAGAAATGAATAGTATAAAAATTTCACAATAAAAACAGCAGTATAACTAGTAAGCTGAGAGACAAGTGATTTATCTATATTATTCATACAAATGCTATTTTTATTAGTTAATTACTAAATAAAATAGTAAATTGTTCTTCTCCCATTACAATAAATATGAATCAAAATAGCCTTAAGACAAATACAGAACTAACGGTCATGTTTGTAGACATGAACAGTTTTTTTGCAAGTTGTGAGCAACAAGCAAATTATTGGCTCCGGGGCAGGCCTGTTGGCGTATGCGTTTACACAGGAAAATATGGGTGTGTGATAGCACCTTCTATTGAGGCCAAGAAGAAAGGAGTAAAAACAGGAATGCGCCTTGACGAGGCAATCCTACTTTGTCCTGATCTAGTTCCGCTGGAAACACATCCCGAACGTTATCGAGAATTTCATAAAAAGATAATGGGAGTATTACGAAAATATTCGGAAGATGTAATGCCAAAAAGTATTGACGAAGCAGTAATCAATTTTCGTGATTATACGCTGATATATAAGGATCTTACGGAGGTGGCAAAAAATATAAAACAGGATATCTATAAAGAAGTAGGCGATTGGCTGAAATGTTCTATTGGGATAGCTCCGAATGCCTTTCTTGCCAAATTGGCTTCGGGTATTCAGAAACCCGATGGGCTTACGCTTATTTCACCTCAGAATATTGATCAGGTCCTTCATAAACTTTCTCTCCGCGATTTACCCGGTATCGGTCGGGGAATGGCTGAACGTTTTGAACGTGCAGGGATACGATCTCCATTTGATATTCGACATGCTACACCCGAAAAGCTACGTGCAGCCTGTCAGAGCGTAGTGGGGCTTCATTGGCACTATCGTTTGAATTTTGCAGAAGTAGACTTGTCTTCCAGTGAGTATAAAAGTATGCAGGCGATGCGACAGATTTCCAAAGAACAGAGGAAATCGCTTACCACAATAAATGAGCTGTTGCTCTCTCTTTGCATGAAGTTAGAGGGGCGTTTAACAGGCATGAGTGTACACGCCCGACACCTTTACATTTCTACTTCTTATCTAAATGGAACTAATTGGAAGGATAAAGTCGTATTAAATGTGCCCTTGCAGGATGGTATTGAACTTTTAAACATTGTACGTTATAAAATGGAGAAATATCAGAAACTCCATAACTGTGAACCTCTCATCAATAATCAGTTGGCAGCGATTGGTGTGGGCGTAAGCGATTTTGTTCCAGACGAAGCAGTACAGTATAATCTTTTTGATAATAGGATGAAAAAAGATACGCTCAGAAAAACCATGTATTTATTAAAGGAAAAATACGGGAAAGACAGTATTCTAAAAGCGGCACAAGTGGAAGATAGCCCAGTGTTGAAAGACGCTATAGGCTTTGGTTCTGTAAAAGATTTGTACGAAGGGGAACAGTGATAAAAAGTAGTAATGTTGTTTAGCAAATATTCAATATTAAACTGTTTAACCTTTCAACTAAAAAAAAGTATCTTGCAGTAAAATAGTTCTTATACTAAATGGACTTTGGCAAACTGACAAATATTGAAGCGGTAGATTTTACTTTCCCAAAAGAAAATGCAGGGAATGTAAATATTTTACCAGGATTTCCATCCGAGGAATCTTCTATATATGTTGGCTGTCCCATATGGTCAGAAAAGTCTTGGGTGGGAAAAGTTTATCCCAAAGGAGCTAAAGAAAAAGAATATTTGAAATATTATGGAGAAAAATTTCCTGCTATAGAACTCAACGCTACCCATTACAATATACCAGATGAAGATACGGTAATACGATGGAGAGAATCTGTACCAGATAATTTTAAATTTTGTCCGAAAATTCCTCAGTCGATCAGTCATGCTAAAGACATAGTAAAAATGACCGATAGCATGTTGTATTTTATAACTAGTCTAAAGCCATTAGAGAAAAAACTTGGAACTTCTTTTCTTCAGCTATCTCCCTATTTTGGACCTGAGAAAATTAAACAATTAATTTATTTTCTTAATAGTATACCAGATGATTTTCCTCTTGCAGTAGAATTTAGACATGAAGGTTGGTTTAAAGATAAATTGAAATTTGATAAAATATTTAATTATCTGGAAGATCGGCTGATGGGAGCTGTCATTACAGACGTGGCAGGTAGGAGGGATGTACTTCATCAACGACTTTCCAACCGCACTGCTTTTATAAGATTTACCGCCAATGATCTACACTCTACCGATTTTCAACGGATAGAAGAGTGGACGGTTTTGTTAAAAAAATGGCTAGCAGAGGGATTAAAAGAAGTCTATTTTTTTGTGCATACTCCTGATACAAGTTTATGTCCAGAGTTGGCAAATCAGTTTTCTAAAAAAATGGAAATTACTACTATTAAACTTCCTCCTTCAGATCAGTCTATTCAAGGTACATTATTTTAAATAAAAAAAGCTGTTCAACTTTTCGTACTAGATGAAAAGTTAAACAGCTTAAGTAAGTAGTAGTTTATATTATTTTTTTCAATATTATTGTCTTACCATTCTTTGTGTAAGTACTTGTTCTCCCGCAGTAATTTTCATTATATAAATTCCTACAGCTACCGATTGAATATTGACTGCTTCGCCTGATTTTACATCTGTTGCAGAAAATACTTCGTGACCAAAAGAATCAAATAATTGTATTTGTAAAGAAGAAGCATCTATTGTATTTATATCAACATACAATACACCGTTACTTGGATTTGGACTTACAGAAATATAATTAGTAGCGCTAAGATCAGAGTTTGTACTCATTCCTATTTTTGCATTACAAGCACCTATTACTTTCCACACATCCCATTGACCTGATGTTACTATTGGATCGTTTCCTTGTGTCCACCATTTAGCTTCGTAAACAGTTCCGTTTCTAGAAGCTCTCATTCCACTTGTATATATGGCAGTGGAAGTCCAAGCAGGAGTAGAGCAATTGCCAGTGGTTACTGTTTTTACTGTTATACTAACAGCAGCCGTGGTGGTAGAAGCACCTTTGTCGTCTGTCGCTTTTGCCGTAATAGCATAAGTACCTACAGCACTAGTTGACCAGGTATAGCTATAAGGAGCACTGTTATCAGTTCCAAGTAGAGTAGCACCGTTGTAAAATTCTACTTTACTTACTGTTCCGTCGGCATCTCCTGCAGTTGCAGAAATAGTAACAGAGGCAGGAGTAGTGTAACTACTATTGTTGCTAGGACTTGTAAGACTTACAGTAGGTGGTACATTGTTTGGTGGAGGAGGAGTACTACCAGTGCTGAAGTTTATATAATTTAAATTTATACCATCGGTGTCAAAATAGATTCTCATTATTTTTTGTCCAGAAGTCAGTGCTATATTATTAATAGTAACTGTCTGCCAAGTCTGCCATCCGCCAGTATTCGGTACAACGATGTTTCCGCTTACATTAACGCCATTCATTTCTACATGTAGACTTTTCCCAACCGCAGTAGCAGCTACTCTCGCTTCTAGTTTATAGGTTCCAGCAGTTACATTTACGGTGTATTCTAACCATTCTCCAGCGGCTGTATAACCTATGTTATAGCCAGCTCCTGCGTCAGTTGTAGCTTCTACATCTACTTCGTCTGTACGGAAGGAGCTACCAGAGTTTCCGGCAGTGTTGTCGTAGAATGCTATATTTTGTCCACCAAGATCGTATTTTTCTGCTTCAATTTTTCCTGGTATAGCAGCCGTTACACCTGCATAAGGAGATTGTGTAACGGGAGGTGGAGGTGTAACGGTGCCTGTGATAGAATACATGGCCGATAACAACGAATTTTGATTGTTTAAATCCTGAGAAAGTTCCCAGATCATCATTCCACCATATCCATTGTCTTTTACATATTGTGTTTTCCTTTTAATCGTAGGGATTCCATTATAACCTACATTGCCAAACACATCTTGATTTGGATCAGCCCCTCTTCCTACAAGAGCCGCATAAGATTCCCAGCTTGGTCTGCCATAAAATGGTACACCCAGACTAATTTTACTTTTTGCCAATCCTCTACCTGACCAATAAGTAAGGCATTGTAGTGCATAGTCATAAGTGGAATGTTGAAAATCATTGGCATCGTAAGACATTATATTTAACCAATCAATTTTAGAGAAAACAGAAGAAGGAATTCCTCCTCCTTGATTACCGTTGCCTATTACCGCAGCAGTAAGTAATTTCCCTTGTGGTTTTAGTTGATCAGAAAGCGCAGTCATCAATAGATCGAAGTTGGTTGAACTTTGACCTGCATCTGGGTATTCCCAATCAATGTCTACTCCATCCAATCCATATTGATTTACCAGATTCATAGCAGCAGATACAAAACGGGCACGGGAAGTAGCATTGCCTGCAAAGTTTTCAAACGTAGGATCAAGTATAGTTCCTGCATCGCTCCAACCTCCTATTGCAATAAGTACTTTAGTTCCTTGTGCATGAGCTTTGGAAACAATGGTTTGTAACTTACCAGGGTTGTCAATAGCTTTTATTGAACCATCTGAGTTAGGCAAGGCAAACGCATAATTAATGTGTGAAAGTTTACTGTACTGAATCGTATTGGCATCTCCTGCCCAAGAAGGCATATAACCAATAATTCGTTGGGCATTCGCCTGTGTGAAAACTCCGGTTACCAACAGGGCTAATAAAGTCGTTTTGAAAATTTGTCTAATTCGTTTCATAAGTATTTGTTTTGATTTCTATTAGAATATAATAGTATTATTCAAATAAAAACTATAATGACTCAACTATTAGTGGTTTTTAATAGGAATATGATCTTTTAAAAAATCAAAAAAATATCTGTATAATACTATTGAAAATAGCCTTTAAATAGATTTTTAGCGTTATTTAAGAAAGTAGTATTGCGCTACTGTATCGCTTTAAAAATTATCTTTTTAAACTAGGTTCTCGCTGGATTTCTTCTTTGCTGAAGTGCTGGTCTTTCTCAGGATATTTTTGAAGTACCAGTACTCGTTTGTAGGCTGTAGTGGAATTTTTGTTGGAAGAAATAGTATTCAAACTACTAAATCCTAATGCCTTAATCGTTATTTTAGAAGTTTTTCTATCTGAAAAATATTGATCCTCAGTAGCTTTACTTTTTAGCCAAATAGAATAAGCCTTTCCTTCTAAAGAGTTTTTCCAATTGTCTACAACTAATTTGGCGTTAAGCTTATTTTCACTTAGATTTTTTTCAGAGACAGTTTTAAATAAGGTAGTAAAAGCCGTAATAAGTTTTAAATCCTCTTTTTTTGTTCCTAATAATACTCCTAAATCAGAAACAGATTTATAAGAAGTATTGGTATTTTTAAGTACAAGCTCTTTTTTATTAGAATGTATGAACGAAAAATTTTTCCAAGGACGATTAAAAATATATCCAAAATCAGAAGGTTTCCCTACTTGTTCTGGCAACTCCCAAAGCAAGCCATTCAAGGTTGCCAACTCTGGGAATTCAGATTCATTAAATTGAATACTAAAGCGATAGCTAATTTTTTCTTTACCCACAGATTCCCATTTCTCTTTCGAACTAGAATAATTATAAACAGTTTCAGGACTATCTTTTATAGGGGTTGTAGCTTCAACTTCTATGGCTTGTGTTAATGAAACAGGAGCTTTTGTATTAGATTCTTCTGCCTTGATCTCAAACAAAAGGGTAGGTGTGAAATTGATTTCTTTTTTTAGAAATCCTGCTTCTTCTAAAGACAAACATTCTCTATAGTATAAGGTGATTTCTTTTTTAGTAACGTTACCCTTTTCATCAAAAAAGGCAAAGTTTGGAATGAGTATTCGAGCTCCTGAAAGTGTATAAAGAACCGCTCCTTTTTCTGGAGTGATCTTGAAAATTTCATAAGCAATTGATTTAGTCATCTGTTCAGTTGAAATTAATCCCTTGTTAGTAGTTGTTGATTTTGTAGTCTCAACGTTAATAATGGAATTCTCTTCAGACAGTGTATCAATTCTTACAGCCTTAGAACCAGATTTTTCAACGGAAATACTATCTTTTACTTTCGATTTGGTTACTTCGTTATTATCAATCACAAGCATTAGTATAACAACTCCTATAAGAATTACAAGACTCATAAATCCTATTTTTTTATACAACGGTCTAGTTGCATCCTTGTAGTGATGTAGCTTTTGATGGTTGTTCAGAAGTTTACTAAAATCCTTGTGCCGGTTGATTTGTTCATCCGAAAGCGGTTTAGGATTTCTTTTAATTTTATAATTATTCATCTTTTTTCTTCAGTAAAATAGCTTCAAATTCGAATCAGTTTTTTTATTTTATCTAAAATCCGATAAGTGCGTACTTTTGCGTTGTTTTCTGTAATCGCCATTATATCGGCTATTTCTTTAAAGGATCGGTCTTCAAAGAATCGTAATTCTATGTATTGAATTTCATCTAGTGGTAAATTTTGTATTCCTTTTAACAACAATTCTATTTTTTCTTCCTTGTCATTTTCGCCCATATCTTCTGCAATCCGGTCAAAACCACTGTCTTCAATACTTATGGACCGACAGTTTTTATTTTTTCGAAAAAACATATTCATCTCATTTACAGCAATTCGGAAAAGCCATGCTGAAAAAGGTAATCCCTTGTGCTGATATTTAGGCAAGTAAGTTATAGCCTTTAAAAACACTTGCGAAGTGAGGTCAGCAGTAAGGTCTTCATCATCAGTTCTTCGGTACAAAAACAGGAAAACAGGCTTATAATATCGATCATAAAGCGGTCCAAAGCGAGCAGGGTCAGCCTGTGCCTTTATTATCTGATGCATTTCTGCCTCTATATCCTCTTTAGTTTTATGAAGGGTACTCAAGTGAAACAGGATTTTTATTATATAATGATTAAACCTTTGAAAAGATACAATCGTATGAGCCAATATATAGGTTTTTTTAAATTAATTCTTAAAAAATTCTATTTGAACCAAGGTAATAAATAAATAATAATTGTAATATTTTTATACATTAATAAAAATTTACCTATATTGGTTGCTGAATTTTGACTTAACATTAATTTACTAGTACATAAATGGATCCATTATTTGCCGAAATTTTCACTTATAAATCACTCTCAACAGTTTTTACATTAATAGTTTTAGAAAGCCTTCTTTCTGTTGATAATGCTGCAGTATTAGCAACAATGGTAATGGATTTACCAAAAGAAAAACGTGATAAAGCTTTAAAATACGGGATTGTAGGTGCTTATGTATTCAGAGGGTTATGCTTGGTTTTTGCTTCCATATTAATTAAAGTAATTTGGCTTAAGGCATTAGGAGGTTTATATTTAATGTATTTAACATTCGATTATTTCAAATCAAAAAATACTGAGACCAAAGAAGACGATACTCTTAATAAAAACGAAAATTGGTTTTATAAACGCACCGTTGGTCTGATGGGTACTTTCTGGTCTACCGTTGCTCTGGTAGAAGTTATGGATTTGGCTTTTTCAATTGATAATGTATTTGCAGCCGTTTCGCTTACTAAAAATTTATACCTTATCATGTTCGGCGTTTTTATTGGTATTCTTGCCATGCGTTTTGCCGCTCAGCGTTTTGTTGGTTTAATTGAAAAATTCCCTTTCTTAGAAGGTACCGCCTTTATAGTAATTGGTGTACTCGGTGTGAAATTATTGCTTTCGTATATTTGTGATCAATTTTTTAAAGTTCCAGTTTGTGAAGGTTGCGAATCGTGTAATTGTTATCCAGGTAGTTCATTTTGTGCTATATTAAATAGTCATGCAGCAGATTGGATTGTTTCTGTTATTACCATTGTAATTTTTGTACTTCCTATATTTACTTCAATTCTTTTCAATTATCCCAAAAGAATTATTAAAGCAGAAGAGATCAAATAATAGTTGACACTACTCATTAAAAAGCCTCAGCGTTATTTCTGAGGCTTTTTTGTATCCTTTTATTTTTGGTGCATTATGGATTAAATGTAAACCTAAATGTGTACTACTATGAAAAAATCAGTTTTATCATTTGCCACTGCTTTGTTATGTATAAGTGTGGTCTCAGCGCAGAATGAAATCAATACTTCTGTTCGTCCGGTGCATAATTCCGATGTGATGTATAAAAAAACAATTACACGAGCATTAGATCTAAGAGAAAAACAAAATATGCCCTTGTATTCTAGAAACATGGAAATGACCGCACTCCTTATTGATGCTATTTCTAAAGGTACAATCAAAGCATATGAAAATGATTCACTACAAAAGCAGCTTACCCTTGATGAGTTTTCGACAAAACTTTTAACTCCAGACGCTATCACAATGATGAAAATGGATACGAATGAATTAATTCTCGAACACGGTGACGAATGGAAAGCAGTCAGAGATGGTATGCTGAGCGAACGATTTACGGCAAGAGATCTTTATCAATTAGAACTAAAAGAAAATGTACTCTTCGACAAACAAAGGTCTAGAATGTACTATGACATTCAATCTATAACACTTTATATTCCTGCAGAACATCCAAAAAACGAAAAAGGAATTCAACTCGCTGTAGCCTCCTTTAGTTATAAAGAAATCGTAGAAAATCTTTTTAAAGACAATCCAAAAGCACTTTGGTTCAATACTCAAAATGATCGTGAACATAAAAACCTTGCCGATGCTTTTGACCTGCGTTTATTTAGTTCCTACATCGTAAAAGTATCCAATGGCAACGATGCTTATCTAAGTGATCTCTACAACGACCAACAAAAAGGAATCATGGCCGCTAGCTGGGCCGCTCAGGAATTGATGGAGTATGAGCATAATTTGTGGGAATTTTAATGGAGTAAAGAGAAACAGTAAACAGTGAAGAAGAATAATTTTCTCTCATTGTTTACTTTCCCTCTTTTGTGATTGCTTTACTTATTTATTTTTGAAATAAACTTTCAATATATTTTGAAAGTTTAAAAACTTTACTACCTTAGTACTATGAAATACGAGGAGGCAAAAAATCAGTTCTTACAAACCTGGGGTAAACTAGCTACTGAGTGGGGAATAAGCCGTACTATGGCTCAGGTACATGCCTTGCTTCTTATCGCACCAGAGCCTCTCAGTGCCGAAGAAATTATGGAAGAACTCAACATCTCCCGTGGCAATGTTAATATGAATGTACGTGAACTAATGGATTGGGATCTCGTAAATAAAATCTTAGTCCAAGGAGAACGAAAAGAATATTTTGAAGCAGAAAAAGATATATGGGAAATAGCTAAAAGAGTAGCCAAAGAACGAAAACGCAGAGAAATAGAACCTGTATTAAAAGTACTCGATCAGCTCACTAAAGTCGAAGGAGATAGAAAAGATAAGAAAATAAAAGAGTTTACAGATCGAATTGGTGAGCTAAATAATTTCGTTAATAAAATGGATAAATCAGTAGATACTATGCTGAAGGCTGATGAGAACTGGTTTTTCGGTTCTATTATTAAAATGATACGTTAAAAAAATTTACTAAAAACTTTCAATATTTATTGAAAGTACTGAAAAAAAGATTAATTTAAACAACTACGACTATGAGAAAAATAGAATTTTATGCCCATACATTATTAATTGCTTTACTGTTAGTGCTATTAATATTCGCAGGAAGAGAAGCATTAATTATTGTACTAATTGCCCAGTTTTTTTTAGGGATATATCAAATAATAATTTCTATTATCACTACCCTCAATATTAATGCCTACAGCGAGAAGACCCGAAGAATGGTTTATTTTTATTGGGCTTTTTGTATTTTCTATTTTGTCGATTTGGTAATAGTCTTGACGGTACATTATTTTGAAGCCTACACTTATCATTATCTAATAGCAGCTTGGGCAATCGCCCTATATTATTATTTTATCAGTTATCACATGGCTTATCCAAATTATACTAAATCTCATCTTGATATTTAATTGAAAATCCAACGATCAAGAATAAACTATAGAATACTATGTATACTAAAATAATCATAGCAGGAGGCAACGGTTTTATTGGAAACGTTCTAAAAGAATATTTCAAAACAAGAGCCGTTGAAGTAATAATTCTTGCACGTTCGGCTCCCAAAATTGAAGGAAACGTAACGTACTTACAATGGGATGGGAAAACATTGGATACATGGAAAGCCCAATTGGAAGGTGCTGAAATGCTTATCAACCTTACAGGAAAAAGTGTAAACTGTCGTTACACAGAAAAAAATAAGAAAGAAATAGTTGATTCTAGAACATACTCTACACAAGTATTAGGAGAAGCAGTGAAGCAGTTAAAAAATCCTCCTGCGGTATGGTTTAATGCGGCTTCCGCTACTATATACCGTCATGCAGAAGATAGACCCAACGATGAATATAATGGAGAAATCAAAAATGATTTTTCAGTTCAAGTATGTAAAAAATGGGAACAGGCATTCAATGAAATAAAACTTTCTGATACTAGAAAGATAACGTTACGAATGGCAATAGTAATGGGTGCTGAAGATGGAGTATTTCCTAGATTGAAAAATCTAGTCCGTTTTGGGATGGGAGGGAAACAGGGTAATGGAAACCAATATTTTAGTTGGATACACGAAGATGATTTAATAGCGATTCTTGAATTTTTATATCAGCATTCAGAACTGGAAGGAGTGTTCAATATTTCTTCTCCTGGTCCTATTAAAAATAAAGAGATGATGCAAGCTTTTCGTGAATTGCTTAAACCACTAGTAGCATTCCCTTCTCCCTTATGGTTATTGAAACTGGGAGCTTTAGTCATAGGTACGGAACCAGAGCTTCTCTTAAAAAGCAGATGGGTACTACCAAAAAGATTGGAAGAAGCGGGTTTTAAATTTAAGTTTTCAGATTTTAAAATAACGTTGAAAGAATTACTGAACTAACTAGAAATTATAAACTAGCAACTCTATGAATCAGCTAATAACCCAAAAACTAAAAACCATTCAATGGAAGGATCTAACGACTCTAACTAAAAAAGAAATTTTTATTGAAAATGCAGTGAGTCTTCCTTGGCTAATCTTATCCTTGTTTTTCGCAGGAGTTGAATGGTATATTTTGGCCCTTCCATGTTCTTTTATGTATTTCCTAACTGCCTTGCGTCTTGTGCACAACGGGTACCACCATACCTTAGGAATTTCAAAAGGTTTGACCAGAATAACGTTGTTGGTCAACAGTGTTTTGATGCTTACGTCCATGCATGCTATGAAGTTTAACCATTTAAGACATCATAAATATTGTATGAAAGAAAATGATGTAGAAGGGAAATGTGCACGTATGCCAGCATGGAAGGCACTTCTATATGGACCCATATTTATTTTAGAAATTCATTCAACGGCGTTAAAATTAGAAAGTTGGCCTAATAAAATAATTATACTAATTGAATTATTTTGTATCACATTATTTTTAGGATTAGTTTATTTGTTAAATATAAAATTGTTACTCTATCATGTAATTGTAATGTTTATAGGAGAATTGTTTACCGCCTTCTTTGCAGTATGGACTGTACATCACGATTGTGACGAAGAAATATATGCAAGAACATCAAGAGGAAAGTGGAGAAATTTTTTTACCTACAACATGTTTTACCACATGGAACATCATTTATTTCCTGCTGTACCTACTATTAAATTACCCATTTTGGCGGATAGAGTGGATAAGGTAATACCGATTATTAAAAAGAAAACGGTATTTTAAAAATGCGTTTAAGTTTTAAAATACTTAAACGCATTTTTAAAATAATCAGTCAAACTACTAGTTACTTTACTTTCACTATTTTTTTTATCTGAACAGCCTTATCAGCTTTGAAGTAAAGTGTATACAATCCAACTTCTTTAGAGCTTAAATTTAGGATATATTCGTTTTCGCCTTTTGATTTTTTACCAAGAACAATCACATCTGTTCTCGTTCCTTTTTCATCAAAAATTTCTAATTCAACTTTAGAATTTTTTTCTAAGGTGTATTTAATAGTTACATCACCCACTGTGGGGTTCGGATACACATACAATGGATTTTTATCTTCACTACCTTTTTGATTGCTTGTAGCAATAGAAAGTGTAATGTCTTTAGTATTATCTTTTATAATCGTAAACTCATCTTGAGCAGTATTACTATTATCTAGGAATTTTGCAGTAAGTGTATCTTTATTAATTTCTATTACCATAGAACCCAAATATTGATTCATAGATTTATTCATAAGAGATTTTGTAATCAAGTTTGAACTTTGACTGATCCATTTTACACTGTTTGATTTTAGCCCTGAGCAGCCCATTACACTATATACAATGCCTTTGTCAGGTAACGTGGTATGTACAGGGTTTTTGTAATACTCTTCTCCTAATGCTTTACTTCCACTATTTTGTGTATTGATAATATGCGGTTGATCTAAAAAAGTAGAGGAGTGGCCATAATGGCCATGGATTAAATGTGAGCGCTCATAATTATGGCTATGGCCATTCAATACTAGGTCTACGCCATACTTGTCTAATAGCGGAAGAATCTGTTCTCTCATCTCTCTCATTTTAATATCTTCTGAAGTGTTTCCATCCGAATCATTTGTTCCTTTTGAATAAGGAGGATGATGCCAATAGGCAATTATCCATCTTTGATTGGTAGCAGTCAAATCTGCTTTAAGCCAAGTTGCCATTCCTGCTGTACTATCACGTGAATTACCATATGAATCAAGCGATACAAAATGGATGTTTGCATAATCAAAAGAATAATAAGCTTCGCTACCGGAAGCTATGCCTCCCGCCTCTCCATTTACGGGAGTAGTAAAAATATCATAATAAGGAGCGAATTTCCCAGGTGTCATATAACTTCTCAGATCATGATTTCCAGGTGTAGGCCAAAGCGCAGTGTTTCGCATTTTTGATTCAAACATATTTTCAAACATCGACAATTGGTATTCTTCGTCTGTCCCTTCGTTGTAGGCATTGTCACCTAACAGTAGCCATACATCAGTATGTTTGTTGTTACTGTAGGTATAATAGGAATCTCTAACGCTCCTTTGTTCGTAAGTAATTTTTCCAGCATCACCTACTGCCCAAATTCTGACAGGTTGATTGACTCCCTTTGTGGGAGCTGTAAGAAAGTAATGTTCAGCATTTCCTCCAGAAAATACTTGTCCTGAGGTGCCAATAGAATAAAAATAATTGGTGGCAGGCGTAAGTCCTTTCAATAGCACTTCATGTTCTGTAGTAAGCGTAGGATCCGTTACAATAGTTGTAAGTGAAGAGACGGCAAATCCGTACTTTACTGTACTCTCTGTTTTTTCCAATGTTCTCCAACGAATGACAATGCTAGTATCCGATAGGCATTGTAAATATGGGCCTCTGACAAGACCCGTATTATATTCAGTGCCCGTAAGAGTTAAATTAAAACTAAGATCGTTTGAGGTTAACGAAGCCTGATGCACCTCTATTGCTAATACATTTATTCCTGAGTCTAATATGGATTCTGGAAACACCAATTTTCGGAAGGTATTTTCCTCCGTACTGTCTGTTAATTCTGTTGAGGCAAGAGTAGCATAATTAATTGTTCCTAAAGGTAGATTGTCTCGGTGAATTTCAGTTCCATTTAAATAAATAACAACCCCGTCGTCAAATATATAATTCAATAAAATATTTTTAAATACTGTCGTATCTATAAAGCTAAATTTTTTCCTAAAATAGGTAGTAGTAAATTTATTATTTACATCTGCTCCGTAGCTTATTATTGTTTTTTCATCCGTATCGCCATAACCTAATTGTGCTGAATCAGCATTCCAACCTGAATCATCGTATGCATTATCCATCCAATTTACAGCTGGTAGGGAACCGTTGTCAAAATATTTCCACTCTGAATCACTAGGTAAAATTGACGGACTCTGAGCATCTTCCAATTGAATATCGTCAATATAAAAATCTCCTGTATGTGTTCCGATTTGAGCACTTGTATAAAAATATACTCTCGAGATCTTTCCTGAAACAAGTGAAATAGTAGTTGGCCATGAAGCTTGAAATTTTCCAGCAAAATTAAAAGAATAGTCATGATAAATGCTATCCGCTACCGTATTTATAACTATTGGAAATTTATTGGAATCATAACCGTTATTATCCGTTATATCCATTCTTATCCTTGGTGCTGTGGCACCCGTTGGTACCATTATTCTCATTTTAATAATGGTATGACGTGTCATATTTATTGAAGGAAAAGTTTTTCCAAAACCTTCATAGTTTGCGCCAGTGCCATTGGAGGTTACTTTCAGATAACCTAATTCTTCTTTTAAAATATATTTTGAAGATCCAGGTACCCAATTCGTATTTATATTATCGTTAAAATTATCAATTGTGATTTGAGCGAAAGCTTTTTTTGATATAAAAAATGTGAATACCAATAAAGTAAGTAGTAAGGTTTTGTTCATATTTCTTTAAGTTTAGAAAATCTAATGTTAACCCAAAGTTATGTAAAAATTATATTATATTTATATTATATATAATTAATACAGCTAAATTTATATGATTAGTTAAGTATTTACGATTTAAGCATGTTTAATTGATAAAAAAACCATAATACTAGTTGTTATAAAATGTATCCTATAAAATTCATAAGACAAAAACTAGAAGTTAGAAAACCTCTAGCCTGAAATAGTTAAAAAAGTACTGAATTGTTTTTTATCTATACAATGAACCCTAATTTATACATGTAGGTTATTCAAATTTAAGTCGGTAAGTTTATTAATAATTATAAAAAACGTAAAGGCAATAGAAGTTGGTTGAGTTTAAAGGCTCCCTTATTATTGTAATAGAACATCATGGCAAATAGAAGTTATTTATATACAATTAGTTTTGACAGGACAATTAGAAAAAGAGAAAATTTAGACAAAGTAGTTGGTCTGTCTGAATTTGAGTATGCAATTCCATTGGCTTATAAATTAATGGTAAGTCAAAATTCAAAGTTGAGTAATTCTTTCGTATGGGAATACGAGAAGCCGATCGCAATTCTTGGGGACTTTAAAAAAGGAAGAGAAAAATTGTTTAGCTTTTTAGAAGACTTAAAAGCTAAAAATTTATTTGATGAAAATGAACTAGAAAGTAAAATTGAAAATGCAAAGGAATTTTTAAATGCTCCAGAAAAAAATCTTCAATTTTCAATGTTGGAATGCGGAGAGATCTATGAAATGGAGTATGATCCATTGGAAGAGAAAAACAAGGAATTGTTTGATGTTATAATGGAAACCGAAAACATGATTGCAGATTTTTATACAGCCGTTCATAGTATCGAAAATCAACTCATTCAATTGAAAGCAAAATTATCCGATGTTAAATCAAAAGAATTTTCAGCAGTCTTAATAGATTCTAATAAAGACGAAATTGAAGGTCTGGAAAAAGAAAAGTGGGATTTACTTGGAATTGATCATTGGTCGGATGTTTTGTATTATGATTTTGGAACGGTAGTGTAAATTCTATTAAGTCTAATGGCTACAATAAATTTATCAACCCAAATTAAATCTCCCATAGGAAAGGTCTTTGATCTAGCGAGAAATATTGATTTTCATAAAATTAGTACTGCAAACAGCAAAGAACAGGCGATTGCTGGAATAACCAGTGGACTGATCAATGAAGGTGAATACGTTACCTGGCGGGCTACTCATTTAGGTATAAGCCAAACCCTAACAACGCTTATAACGAAAATGGAATATCCCACCTATTTTCAAGACGTAATGCAAAAAGGTGCTTTCAAAAAAATGATTCATGACCATACTTTTGAACAAAAAGGTGATGTAACAATCATGAACGATATTTTTTATTTCGAATCGCCTTTTGGACTGGTTGGAAAGATATTTAATAAGTTTTTTTTAACCAACTATATGAAAAAACTTCTCATAGAAAGAAATCGAGTGTTAAAAGAATATGCTGAAAATAATAAAATAATTTAGAAATTTGTTGCCTAATTTTTTTATTGAAATTAAATCCAAAAATATATTGACTATTCGTATCATAAAATAATAGTCACCTTAAATTCTAAACTCTAAACTCTAAACCCTAAACTTTTAACCCTAAACTTTAAACCTTCTCACCCCTAAGTTTCCCCAAATTAATCCTTACCTTTGTCTTAATGTTATACCCTAAAAATATAGAGCAGAAATTAGGCTTCGATCAAATTAGAGATTATTTGAAGCAAGAATGTTTATGCGCATTAGGGCAAGCTTATGTTGACAGAATTCGATTTTCTACCGATTATGATTTGGTTAGTAAGATGATTCATCAGTCGGAAGAGTTTCGACAATTGCTTACTCAGAATTTAAATTTCCCTTCCAACAATTATATTGATGTAACCTATTGCTTTGATAAAATAAGACCCGAAGGAGCTTTCCTAGAAGCAGATGAATTTAGACAATTAAAAATATCCTTATTTACAATTACTTCTTGTCTTGTTTTTTTAGACAAACATGAAAGCGACTTTCCATCTCTTTTTAATCTTAGAAAAGAAGTAGAACTTGATAAAAGTATTTACGATAGGATCAATGCAGTAATTAGCGAAGATGGTTTAGTGAGAGACAATGCATCTTCAATGCTCATTAAAATTAGAAAAGATCTAAACTCAGAACAGCAAAGTCTAAGAAGAGAAACAGATAAAATATTAAAATCTGTAAAGAAAGAAGGATATGCCGAAGACGATATAACACCTACGATTCGTAACGGACGAATGGTATTGCCAATTAAGTCAGAATATAAAAGAAAAGTGAAAGGTTTTATTCACGATGAGTCTGCCACAGGACAAACCTCTTTTATTGAACCCGCTGAAATATTTGAAATCAATAATACTATTCGTGAACTTGAGTTGCAAGAGAAGAGAGAATTGATTCGGATACTTAAAGAACTTACCTCTTATTTACGCCCAAACATAGTACCACTAAGGAAAGCTTACACCTTTTTAGGCCTTGTAGATTTTATCAGAGCTAAAGCTCGACTTGCAATAGAGATGGAAGCTGCCTTTGTACCTTTTGAAAATAAAACTACTATACAGTGGCAAAATGCTCGTCACCCATTGCTTACTATGAGCTTTAAAAAATCAGGTAAAACAGTTATTCCGCTTACAATAAAACTAGATATACAACAACGAATACTTCTTATCTCAGGTCCAAATGCGGGAGGCAAATCCGTTTGTTTAAAAACGATTGGCCTTGTTCAATATATGTTCCAATGCGGTCTACTAGTACCTGTAGGGGAAGGTTCTTCATTAGGTTTTTTTCAAGATATATTTATGGACATCGGCGATGAACAATCGTTAGAAAATGATCTTAGTACATATAGCGCACACCTCAGCAATATGAAGGAATTTGTAAAAATGGCCGGTAAAAAATCTATTGTCCTAATTGACGAATTTGGGACAGGTACTGAACCACAATTTGGAGCAGCTATTGCAGAATCAGTGTTAGAAGAAATGAATGCATTGAATGTTTTCGGTGTTATTACTACGCACTACAGCAATCTAAAAGCATACGCCGATAAAACGCCTGGACTAGTAAATGGTGCCATGGCTTATAATATCGATAAGCTAGAACCCCTTTATATGTTAGAAATTGGAAAACCAGGAAGTTCCTATGCTTTTGAAATTGCTAGAAAAATTGGGTTGCCAGAAAAAATAATTTCTTCTGCAAAAGAAAAAATTGGTACTTCTCAAGTTGACTTTGATAAACTTTTACGTGACCTGGAAAATGAAAAAAATAAATTTCGTCAGCTGAGTCAAACTATTTCAAACAAAGAAAAGAAACTAGAAACTACTTTGTCCGAGTATTCTAAACTGAAAGAAGAGCTTGATACAAATAAAAAGACGTTGTTAAAAGAGGCAAAGGAGCAAGCAAAATTAGTATTGGCCGATGCGAATAGAAAAATAGAAACTGTTATTAGAGAAATCAAGGAGAATAGAGCGGATAAAGATCTAACAAAACTTATTCGTGCAGAACTTGAAACCTATAAGGAAGAAGTATTGAAAGACGAACCTGTGAAGAATAATAATGTAACAGAAGAAATCTCTGAGGTTTTGGATAAAACCATTCGTGAAGGAGATTTTGTAAAAGTAAAAGACAGTGGAGCAGTAGGAGAGGTAGCAATTTTGAAAGAAAAAGAAGCGGAAATAATGATTGGTTCATTACGCTCTACAGTGAAGTTGAATAGGTTAACAAAAATAAGTCGTAGAGAATATAGAAATGCGATTGGGGAAGAATTTTTATCAAGTTCTGAAAATAAAGGATTTAATTACCTGTCTAAATCTGAGTCATTTTCTTCTACATTGGATGTGAGAGGAAAACGAGGGGAAGAAGCGCTTATTGAAGTAAATCAGTTTATGGATTCTGCACTTGTTTTGAATGTGAGCGATTTAAAGATTGTCCATGGAAAGGGAGATGGGATTCTTCGTACTTTAATTAGAGGGCATCTATCTCATTATAAACAGGTAGTATCTATGAAAGATGATCATGCGGATAGGGGCGGAGCAGGTGTGACACTTTTAAAATTAAAATAGCTCAATTAAGTACCCAAATTAAGATTTTTCAAAAACTGGTTTCCATCCGTTACATTGTTTTAACTTATATACCTAAACAGCCAAAATTTATTGTTTTTTAATACCTAATCCGCTATTTTTTTTATTTCTATATTCTATTACAACACCTCGATTTCTTATTTTTTTATTGCATTTTATTTACCCTTGATATTTCTTTTGTATTATAATTTAATAGTAAGAAAAATTATACTAATTCAAGGAATATGAAAAAACAGTTACTCCTTTCAATCTTCACATTACTTACAATCAGTCTATTTGGACAAGTGAACGATTGCCCTTCTTTACCTAAAAAGGATATGTTTGACACATTAGCTTATATTAAAACTGAAATCCCTACCGATCCTTCAAAAGCAAAAGGGATATGGTTAGGACAAGGTACAACTAATGGTAAGCCTGGCTTTATACCAAACAATCATCCCGGTTGGGCAATTGGTATAGCACATGCTTGGAACTATTCAAGAAATATGAACCAACGAGTAGAATATCCTAAAATTGGCTATTGGATGGCTACTTTAATACAAGAATCTGAATTGGCCTGTGCGCCAGGTGCTACATGGGGTACTTTTGCACAACAACCAGTAGCCTATCAACTAAGTAATGCAATTGGTAACGCTCAAGCAAACGCTGTAATGAGTAATAATGGTTGCTATCAAATAGAAGGACCTGGATCTGCTTGGAGTGCTTTAGGGCAAGGATTTCCTTTAAATAGATTTCCACAAACTACAGCTGGTTATGCTGCGTTAAATCAAAGTCCTATAAGCGGTGATGTACAGCCTATGATTAAAGCTTATTATGATTTAAATACCATGTATGTATTTAATTATTATATGGGATGGCCCATGTACAGTAGAATTGATTGTAACCTGTCAACAGATGCATATTCTTATGAAAAAATGACGGCCTCTGCTTATAATGCAGGACCTAATGGATTCTTAGGAGCTTATGGAACACTAACAGGTCCTAATGCTTGTT
>JANOTP010000224.1:0-17882 GCA_031416415.1 Cytophagales bacterium
TTTCAAATTCCGTTACTGCAATTTTTATTTTATAACCATTTTCTAGCCATCTTAGTTGCTCAAGTGACTCAGCTAACTCTAATGAAGATGCTTTTAACTGGGATATTTTTTTTAATATATCTACACGATAAGCATATATACCAATATGTTTATAAAAATCACATTTTGAAAGCCAATCCTTCTGTTCAATGCCTCTAAGATAAGGAATGGTTTGACGACTAAAATAAATTGCTTCCATTTTGTTATTCCAAATTACTTTGGGCGTATTTGTATTAAAAAGTGTTTCATGATCGGTTATTTTTTTTGCTAGAGTAGCCAATTCCGTATCAGAAGTTAATAGCTCAGAGAGTAAATTTATTTGCTCTGGCTTAATAAAGGGTTCGTCTCCTTGTATATTAATAATGAAATCAAAGTCTTCACTTTCCATCTGTAATGCTTCCATACATCGGTCTGTACCACTTGGGTGATGTTCTGAAGTCATTACAACCTTGCCGCCAAAGTTTGCCACATGTTCGAATATTTTTTCATGGTCGGTAGCGACTATAACTTTGTTTAATGTGCTGGACTTACTAGCTTGTTCGTAGACTCTTTGCACCATTGATTTCCCTCCAATATCTACTAAAGCCTTTTCTGGGAAACGGGTAGAGGCAAAACGAGCAGGAATAATACCAAGGATTTTCATTTACTATATATTTAATGCTAAATTTGTAACAACGAATATACAGTATTTCCAAATTGAAAAAAATAGACATTAGCTATAAAGAGCCAGGTGGAATTATCTGGAAGATACTTCCTGATGAGACCGGAGAATATCTTGTTGTCGAAAGCCGTGATGGAAAACTCCGTAAAATCATGCTTTCGACTCTAAACGTACGATCTGGTATATTCGTATTTAAAAATGAACAATTACCCAAACCATGGTGGTTAGGCTTGAAAGCTGTGGGATATAATAAAATCATTCTTCAAGGGTATAAAGAAAGTAATAGTCCAGAACCTAAAGGAATATACGTTTTCGAACTTTCTTCTGGTAAGTTATTGTGGAAAGAAGAGGAGATGAATTTTGATGGTTTTGTTAATGATCGTAAAATAAGTCTTTTATCTTTAGTAGAAGAAGGTGCCTCAATTCATGAAGTGAACAGTTTTAATGGAGAACTTATAAATGAGAAGCTTGAAACTGTTTTCTCAACTATTGATAAAGTAGAAATAAACCAATTGTTTCCTATTTTGTATAGTGAAGAAAACGAACATTATAAAACTATAGTCGATTTTCTTTATCAAGATCAACACTATAAATCTGTGGGACCTTTAGAATATCTTGAGTATGAAACGTTAATCTTATTGTCTTTTTATATTCAAGAAAATAATAAATTAACAAATATTCTATTAGTACTCGACGGTGAGGGTAATTCCATATTGAATGATAGGTTGATAGAGGGCGCAGATGGAATTGGGATGTCTTCCTTTTTTGTTTGTAAAAATAAATTAGTTTATATTAAAAATAAAACCAGTATAGCATTGGCAGAATTGATATGAGTGAAGAAAAATCTACGGAAGGAAATTTATTATTGCCTGTTTTTTTAAGACTAGACAAGCTCCAGTTGTTAGTAGTAGGAGGTGGGGCTGTAGGATTTGAAAAAGTGGGCGTCATTTTCAAAAATAGTAACAATGCTAATGTTACTGTTGTAGCACCAGAGATTCGACAAGAATTAATTGAATTGTCTAACCAATATCCAAATCTAAAACTTATCTATAAAGCCTATGACAGTAGTGATCTTGAAGGAAAAGATTTAGTTATTTCTGCCACCTGTTTTCAAGAGTTAAATGCTAATGTTCATAGAGATGCTAAAGCACTTAAAATAATATGTAACGTCGCTGATACGCCTGATCTATGTGATTTTTATATGTGCTCAGTAGTAAAAAAAGGAGATTTAAAGATAGGTATTTCTACCAATGGTAAGTCACCAACTTTTGCAAAACGCATGAGAGAGATCTTAGAAGATATATTGCCGGACAATATTACTTCTATCTTAGATAATTTAACCAAAATACGAGAAAAATTAAAAGGAGATTTTGAATATAAAACAAAAAAACTGGATGAAATAACATCAGTTATGAATGAAAAAAACGATGAAACGAATGATCTGTAGATGCTTATTACAGTACCATTCGAGTATTTTTTTGTCAATTATAGTATCAAAAAATAGTTATTAAATTAATTGACAATAACTCGCCACCGTATTTTAATAAATTTTTTTGTTGATAAAATTTCTTGAGTTAGAAATAATCCTCTAAGTGATTTACGTAACCATTTTAAGTACATACACGTTTAAATATTTACAACTTTTTTAAACGCTTTCAACGAATGGCTAAAGTAATCATAATAGGAGGGGGAGTAGCAGGTTTAAGTGCGGCCCATGAATTAATAAATAGAGGATTTGAAGTAGAAGTATACGAAACAAAAAATACTCCTGGAGGAAAAGCAAGAAGTACTAAGGTGCCTGATTCTGCTGTTGATGGAAGACAGCCTTTGCCAGGGGAACATGGATTTCGATTTTTTCCTCGTTTTTATAAACATATAACTGCTACCATGATGGAGATTCCCTATAAAAATGGGAAAACAGTTTTTGATAATCTTGTTGAAACTACAGAAATAAGGGTAGCTCGTTTTGATAAAGACTCGTTTTATTTGCCTTCTCGTTTCCCTGGATCTTTTAAAGAAATAAAAAAATATCTTGATCTAGATAAAAATACAAACTTAGGTCTTACAGATGAAGAAAAGCAATACTTCGCAGAACGAATATGGCAGCTTATGACCAGTTGTTATGAGCGTAGAAAACATGAATACGAAAGAATGGGTTGGTGGCAATTTATAGAAGCAGACCGTTTTTCTGAAACTTACAAAACCTTTTTGGCTAGAGGCCTTACCCGTACTTTAGTAGCAGCAAGAGCAGAAACGGTAAGTACTAAAACGGGTGGCGATATAATGTTGCAACTTATGTTTGATATTGCACGGCCAGGAATTAGTAGTGATAGAATTCTTAATGGGCCAACGAATGATGTATGGATTAATCCATGGCTAGAGTACCTTACTTCAAAAGGATTAAAATATAATTTCAATTCAACATTAGTAGAAATACTTACTGAAAGACCAGACAAGGTTTCTGGGGTGGTAGTAATACAAGACGGAGTTAAAAAAACTGTTGTTGGTGATTATTATATTGGAGCAGTTCCGGTAGAGGTAATGTCAAGCTTATTGAATCAAGGTATGTTGGATATAGATCCAACCTTAGAAAACATTAAAACTCTTGCATTGAATGTTTCATGGATGAATGGAATGCAATTGTATCTTACGGAAGATGTAAAAGTAAATCATGGACACACGGTTTATGTAGACACTCCTTGGGCCCTTACTTCTATTTCACAAGCACAGTTTTGGGAAAACTTTGATTGGGCAAACCATGGGGATGGAAAAGTAAAATGTATTCTTTCTATAGATATCTCCGATTGGTCTTCTCGTGGTATTGTACACGGCAAGATAGCGAAAGAATGTTCCTCAAAAGAAATAGTGGAGGAATGTTGGGCTCAGCTGAAAAAAAGTCTAAATATAAATGGTGTTGAAATATTAAAAGATGAATATCTTCATTACTGGAATATTGATGATAGTATTGTTCCAACTATTCCTGCGATAAATCAAGAGCCACTGTTGGTGAATAATAAAAATACTTGGTCGTTGCGTCCGTATTCCTATACAGATATTAGTAATTTTTTCCTTGCCTCAGATTATGTAAAAACAAATACAGATCTTGCTACCATGGAAGGTGCCAACGAAGCGGCCCGTAGAGCTGTTAACGATATTTTAAATATTAGTAAATACAAAGGGGCTTATTGTAAAATATGGAATCTACACGAACCATGGTTCTTAACTTTATTTAGAATTAAAGATAGAAAACGTTATGCTCAAGGATTACCTTGGGATGGTAAACTTCCCTTTGGTGTTGAAACTCTTACAATAGCGCTTAAAAAAATAACTAAATTCTTTAACTTATAAAACTATGCTATCAAATATTGTCTGGCTTAATCTTGATTATTACACACCTTTGCAGCTTATTCTATTTGGACTAGGGGCAGCATTATGGATCGTAAATTATATTTTTATAGTTAAAAATGTAATTAAAAATAAATTTGTAGAAATGCCTGCTGCTGTACTTTGTGCAAATTTTACATGGGAATTTTTGTGGGCATGGATTTTTGTGCAGAATATGGGTTTTGCAATTGGACTTGGCTATAAACTTTGGTTTTTTCTTGATGTATTTATTGTATGGGGATTTTACAAATATGGTTATAAGCAATTAGATAAAACTGTTATACCCTATTATAAACTTCTTTTTACTTTTGCAATTATAGCCTGGTTGGTAGTATTATATTTTTATATAGGTCAAGGTCTAGATAACCCAATAGGAGCTAATTCTGCTTATTTAATCAATATTTTAATTTCATCCCTATATATCTTCATGTTTCTTAGGTTAGAAGATAAATCGGTATTATCTTTTACTACTGCTTGGACTAAATGGTTAGGGACTGGATTTATTAGTTTAATGTGTATATTTCGCTGGCCAGAAAATATATGGCTGATTAGTATGTGTGTAGCATGTTTTATTATGGATATGTTTTATATGTATCTTTTTTTAAAATATAAAAAAAGCCTAGTAGTGGAAAAACGATAGAATGGCAACTAAAATTCATGAAATATATTCTTCTATAATTAATGCAGGTCTTGAAGAGAACGAAGCATTAGAAAATAAATATAGACTTATTTCGATAAATAAATTTTGTTTTTTTTGTATACTTATCTCTTCTCCGTACTTACTTATATTTTTAGCAATTAATATGATTGCACCTTATATTCTTATTTTATGCGCTCATATTTTATTTGCGCTTGTCGTTTATTTAAATCATAAACGCCTATATAGTTCAGGTAAATTTTTGCTTCTTACCACTACTGCACTAAGCGTATTGTTTATTTCTCTAATGTTGGGTTTTAATTCAGGATTTCATTTGTATTTGTACACAGCACCTCTTTTTGTTTTCTGGCTTTTTGATATTAAAGAAGTTAAAAATATAGTATTGGCCGTAGTCATATATTCAATTGTATATATATCAGTGTTTATCTTTAAGTACTATACTGTACCCTTTTATCAATTTGATTTTAGAATAATTGGATTAGATATGTATTCGCTCAACATGGGATTGAATCTTGTTCTTCTATTTCTTTTGTTTTATAATTATTCAACGTATTATAAAATACTTTCAGCTAGCCTTATTCAAAAGCAAAAACATCTTGAATCCGAAATAAACAAGAGAATAGAATCGGATGACAATACAAAAAAAATATTTCAGGAACTTTCTAAAAGTTACAGTAGTCTTGAACAATTTAGTTTTATTGTTTCTCACAATATGAAATCTCCACTTGCTAATATTAAAGGATTTTTGAGTCTATACGACAAAGAAGGAGTGGATATAGAGTTAAATAGAAAAGTTATTGGTTATATTGAAAATTCAACAGTTAGTCTAGACGATACACTTTCTGACCTTAATTATATACTTAGATCACAAAAGAAAATTTTAGATAAAAGAGAAGATATACTTTTAAAAGATTTAGTTAATAATATAAAAATCTCTTTAGCTACTGAAATTATTTCTAGCGGTATTGAAGTATTTGAAAAGTATGATGAAGATTTAAAATTAAATTCTATAAGATCTATTTTACATAGTGTATTTTTCAATTTAGTTCAAAATGCTATTAAGTTCAAAAGAGATAATATAAAATCTACAATAATTATATCTGTAGAACAAGACTCTGAACAGAATATTATAAAGATAACAGATAATGGCATTGGTATTGACCTGCAAAAAAACGAAGACCGTATTTTTAATTTGTACAATAGATTTAATGCAAATATTGAAGGTAAAGGGATTGGTTTATACCTTGTGAAAAATCATCTTGAAATGTTAGGCGGTACTATTGAAGTAGCTAGCATCATAAATGAGGGAACCGTATTTAGTTTGAAAATAAAAAAATAGTATTTATAGTATGCCAAAACCTTTAATCTTAATTATTGACGATGATCACATGTCTAATGTTTTTAATTCTATGATAATTACAAAATATTATCCCCAAGTTCAAATTCATGATACAACAGGTGCGTCTGAGGCAATAAATTATCTTAAATCAGACACTAGTGATAAGCCCTCTCTTATTTTACTTGATCTAAATATGCCTGTAATGAATGGATGGGATTTTATGGAAGAATATGAAAAGCTAAATTTAGGAATTGAAGTAGTACTAGTTACTTCTTCTAGTGATATTAGAGATTTGTCGAGAGCAAAAGATTATAATGATATTAAGCACTATTTAGTAAAGCCGATTTCTGTTAAAGATTTGAAGGAAGTAATGGAAGTTTTTTATAAATAAAAATTTTGACAACTAGTTAGCGCAATCCTATAGTTCGATGGCGCAAATGAAAAATGGAAATATAAATTTTTAATTTTTAAATTTTATTATACAAAATAAATTCCCGCAGCCGCTCGCGTCTCGCGAGTGGCAACTATTTGTTAGTCCTCTGGACGGTTTACGAAGCCTTCATATAAGAATTTTACTCTACTTAAATTAAAATCTCATATCTTTGTATTACTTTTTAATAAAATAAATTTTTCATGTCAGAATTCAGAAAAGCTAATTTAGATTTTTGCTTATTTTTTTAACTTTTACAACCGTAGGTTGGATAGATGTTTTCACAAGAAAAGAATTAGCAGATATCATAATTGAAAGGCTTAAAATTGATAGAAGAGGTCATGCTATTGCCATCTATGCTTATGTCATTATGTCAAGCCATATACATCTCATAGCACATAAAAAAGATGATACATTGTGAGTGAATGGGTTGGTAATTTCAAATCTGCAACAGCCAAGGATATCATTAAAGCCATAAATACTGAACGTATGAAAGTAGAAAGTCGTGGTTGGATTATTTATTCAATTATTTTGCAAAATTTAAAAAAGCAAAATAGTATATATATGTTTTGGCAAAAGACGAGTCATCCAATCTAAGTTTATTCACCTGAAGTTTTTTTTAAAAAACTTCAGGTGAATAAAAATTCTGTTGCAGATAATATAGTAACTGATCCTACTACTTATTATTACAGCAGTGCAAATCCTTTGTCCCCATTTGAGACGGATTAATATTAACTTTGACAAGAATGTTCCTGTGGTTATACTTACATTAGGGTGCACTAATCGTCCAGAGGACTAACAAATAGTTGCCACTCGCGTGACGCGAGCGGCTGCTGGAGGCTTCGAACTAACCGCCTAGAAGGCTATATAACAAGAGGCACAAGCCTAGGTTCTTGCGCCAGCTAGTAGTTGCTTGGGCTGCCAGTTTCAACTAGTTTTTAACAATTCGATAAAGATTGTTTTTAATCTTTATCAAATAAACACCTTTGCATAAACTCGAAAGATCGATATTTGCGGATAGCGCTGTTAATTTTTCTTCTTTTAGAATCCTTCCTGCAAGATCAATTAATTGATAACTATTATCCTGAGTTGTGTTTTTTAAACTAATTGTAATTGAATTTTCAAATGGATTTGGATAAATAAGAATATCACTGTTATTCTGTATACCGCTATTGTCATGAATTGACAATGGTAATTCTGTTTCAATCGTAATCTTTACCGATGAAGAATATTCCATAGCACATTTACTGGAGCTTACACCTCTGCGATAATAAGTGGTCACCGTTATTGTAGATGGATCAAAGTCTTTTGCATTTGTAGATGGAATGTCCGACCAGTTAATATTGTCGGTGCCAGATTGCCATTGATAGGAATAGACATCGTTGCCACCAGTAGGAGTGGATCCTACTAATATTGCTGGATCTCCGCTATTAGCGAATGTTTGTGGTGTTCCAATGGTATTATTAGCAATGGCTGCTTCTATTTCAATTTCTATTGAAGTAGAATATATAAATGCGCAAGTACCCGATCTTATACCTCTACGATAATAAGTGGTAGCTAATAAAACCGGAGGATCATAACTCTGACTTGTTCCTGTTCCAATATCCGACCAGGTCGCATCGTCGGTGCTGGATTGCCATTGGTAAGAATAACTATTGTTTCCTCCTGTTGGAAGCGAACCGTTTAAGTTTGTTGGATTGCCATTCGCACAAAAAGACTGTGGAGAGGTAATTATATTGTTTGCAACAACAGGTTCAATGGTGATTTTTATGGAAGAAGAATAAACCATTGAGCAACTTCCAGAACTTACACCTCTGCGGTAGTAAGTAGTAGTAGACAAAGCAGTTGGATCATAATTTTGTTCAATAGCACTGGCAATGTCAATCCAAATAATATCGTCTGTGCTTGATTGCCATTGATAGGTATAAGTACCGCTGCCACCTTCTGGTAGCACTCCGCTAATAGCTGCAGGATCACCGCCGTTGCATAAAGACTGAGAAGAACTGATAGTATTACTTGTGATCGTTGGTTCAACTGTTAACTTAACATAAGAAGAATATGTCGTACCACAGACACCTGAACCAACTCCTCTGCGGAGATATATAGTTGAAGTAATCAAGGGAGGATCATAATCTTGTGTGCTAACGCCAAGTGAGAACCATATAGAATTGTCGATACTTGCTTGCCAAGCATACGTATAGTTGCCGGTTCCACCGGTTGGTGTACTACTTGTCAAATTTGCCGGATCACCACTTCCACAGAAGGTTTGTGAAGAAGGAACTGTATTATTGCCAATACTTGAAAGTATTGTGATTTTTACAGAACTAGAATAAGTCATTCCACAACTACCCGAACTTACCCCTCTGCGATAATAAGTGGTAGTTGCTAACGTAGAAGGATCGTAATCCTGTGTAAGAGCGCCGCCAATATTCGACCATGAAGCATCGTCAAGACATGACTGCCATTGATAGTCATAGATGCCACTTCCTCCAGTTGGCAAAGAACTGGTTAAAGGTGCTGGATCACTAGTGGCACAGAAAGTCTGAGGAGAATTGATTGTATTGTTTTTAATAGTAGATTCAATTGAAATTTGTACAGACGAAGAATATATTATTGTACAAGTACCAGAACTTACACCTCTTCGATAGTAAGTAGTAGTTGATAAAGTAGAAGGATCGTAATCCAGTGTATTGCTAGCTCCAATATTCGACCATGTAACATCGTCAGGACTTGTCTGCCATTGATAACTATAAGTACCATTTCCTCCAGTAGGAATAGGACCTGTAATAGCCGCAGGGTCACTTGTAGAGCAAAAGGATTGAGATGAAGTAATTGTATTGTTTGTTAATGCTGGTTCAACCGTCAACTTTACAGAAGATGAATAGTTTGTAGGACAACCACTTCCACTAGAAGTCGCACCTCTTCTTAAATAGATCGTGGAGGCAATAGTTGGCGGATCATAACTTTGTGAAGTAATACCAAGTGCAAACCACGAAGAATTATCAATACTTGCTTGCCATTGATAGCCATAGGTTCCTGAGCCACCAGTAGGTAAAGATCCAACTAAATTATCTGGATCTCCGCTTCCACAAAAGGATTGGGCTGTGCTAATAGTGTTGTTGGCAATGGTGGGATTAATTGTAATTATTGCAGAAGTGGAATATATCATAGTACAGGAACCTGAACTTACGCCTCTTCGGTAATAAGTGGTGACTGCTATAGTGGAGGGATCGTAATTCTGTGCAGTAGCCCCGCCAATATTTCCCCAGGTTGAGTTATCAGGGCTTGATTGCCATTGATACGTATATATTCCACTACCACCATTGGGTAAAGAACTTGTAATAGCACTGGGGTCTCCACTAACACAGAAGGACTGGGTAGTAGTAGTTGTGTTGTTGTTGATGGCGGGCTGTATTGTAAGTTGTACAGATGCAGAAAATACGGTGGTTGCACCACTGGAAATTACACTTCTTCTGTAATAAGTGGTGGTAACTATTGTGGGGGGATCGTAATCTACAGTATTTGTTGTTGGAATATCTGCCCAGGTACTATTGTCAGGGCTTGATTGCCATTGATAAGTATAGGTGCCATCACCTCCGCTAGGCAAAGAACCAATCAATGCTACAGGATCACCACTGCTACAGAAAGTTTGTGGAGCTGTGATCGTATTGTTTGTAATAGGAGGTACGGCGGCTTGTAAAGAGTTCATTGCAAATACTATAATTATAGTTACTAGTATTTTTATCTTAGAAATAAAAGGGAATAAAATTGACTTCATAAAGCGTATTAGTATTTGGCGTAATTTAATTTAATTGGCACTTAAAATAAGAAAATGCTAACTGTGAAAAAGTATTCATTTTAGCTGATTTGAGAATACTTAACAGCAAACTGCATGAACAAATATAGTGAAGGGATGTTTGTAATGCAAAAAGAATAGTTTGCAATAATAGTAAGGATATAACAAAATTGTTAGAGGGTATTGTATTTTTTACTAAGGTTCCTTCTGGAAAAAGGCTTGTATATATTATTCAGAAGGAACCTTATTAATAATGACTAAGAATTTTTTCGGTAACTTAATTTATAATGAACCGAAATTTTTCCATCACGGCTATTTCAAATTAGAACTTTTAGTAAACTTATTGATTCTAGAGAATTGTAAGCTTTCATTTAGGTTGATTTTCAAATACAATGTTTTAGCTCTTTATTTTATATTTTCCATTGAAAAAATGCAAACAAGTAGAAAATAGTTAAATTTATGTTTCGCACTATCTTTTTATAATTATCTTTGCTGTACTCAAAAAATCAGCAAAAATGGGATCTTTCAAATCGCACAAATTATTTTTCTTTTGTTTATTGTCATTATACCCCTTGCTAAGTGAGGCCCAATCTAACGTAATGGATTTTGATGGTGTGAATGATTATGTTGAAACGGGGTTTATTCAAACCTCTACCAATATGGCCAAGTTTACAGTAGAATGTTGGGTATATGGGGATACAATACCTAAGGCTTTTGACTATTTTGTAACATTTTAGTACCAATGCGTCTATTAGAAGTACCCAGTATTCTTACTTCAAATGGTGTGATGGGAAAAACGATGATGCTGAGATAAGAGGTTTTATGGAAATTGATTATTAAATAAATAGACGATTAGATAAATATTATAAATAATTTTAACCTTTTAATAAAAAAATAAATAATATGGTTGATAAATTATCACGAAAAAGTATATTCTTTTTTTTGTTTTTGTTTGTTATAATTAACATTGGCAATGCTCAGGGTATTTTATATGGCCTTGCACAATCCGGTGGCCTAAATTTAAAAGGGACAATATTTCAGTTGAATACTACCAATAATAGTTTTTTTACAAAAGTAGATTTAGATGGAAATACAACAGGGTCGAGTTTTTATGGTGCACCAATTATAATTAATTCAAAGCTCTATGCATTAACATCAGCAGGAGGTGCAAATAGTAATGGTGCCTTGATAGAGTATGATTTAAACTCAGCTATCACAACAATAAAAGTTAATTTCGATGGGCTCAATAAAGGTAGAAATCCAAGAGGTTCACTTACATTATTTCAGAATAAATTATATGGAATGACTTCTGACGGGGGTATTAATGATGAAGGTGTTTTATTTGAATATGATTATATAAATAATTTATTTGTAAAAAAAATTGATTTAAGTGCTACAGTAGGATCTTTTCCTCAGTATACTACGCTCACCGTTTTTGGAAATAAATTATATGGAATGACTTTTGGTGGTGGAGCAAATCTTTCAGGAGTATTATTTTCCTATACTCCTTCTACTAGTGTAATGATAAAATTATTAGATTTTAATACAAGTATAGGTTTAAGTCCTAGCGGCTCTCTTATTGTTTATAATGATAAATTGTATGGATTAACTAATATAGGTGGTAGTAATAATAAAGGTACTTTATTTGAATACGATACACTTACTAGTATTTTGACAAAAAAGATTGATTTTGATGGTACTACTAATGGCTCGATTCCATATGGCTCACTAGTCGCATACAATACTAAATTGTATGGAATGAATAATACTGGTGGTACATCTAATAAAGGTACTATATTCGAATATGATCCCTCAAATGGAGTGTTAACTACAAAGATAGAATTTAATGGAACAACTAATGGAGGTTCTCCTAGGGGTTCGTTAATAGTAAATGGAACCAAATTATATGGAATGACTCCTTCGGGTGGAACCAATGGAAAAGGTATTATTTTTGAATATGATCCTGTGGGAAATGTTATTGTAAAAAAACAAGATTTAGATAATACTACAGGTCACTCCCCCCATGGAGATCTCTATCTGTATAATGCTGGAATGGCACAGACTATAAGTTCTTGGAATAATAGAACAATTATATATGGAGATGTTATAACACTTGCAGCTGTATCTAGTTCAGGTCTACCTATTACTTATACTAGTAGTGATAATTCAAAAGCTAATATAACTGGAAATTCTCTTACAGCTATGGAATTAGGTACTTTTAATATTACCGCTTCACAGGCTGGAAATGGAATCTATGCTCCTGTAGACTCCGTTATTCAACTTACTATAGGCAAGAAAACACTCGACGTTTTAATTAATAATGCACAACGAAATAGTTGTGAGCCCAATCCTGTTTTTACGGCTTCTTATAGTGGCTTTGTTTTTAGTGATATTGCTTCAGAATTAAATGTTCTTCCAACTTTTACATCAACTGCTGGATCGGCTACTGGCAAATATCCTATTACTGGTGCTGGCGGATCTGATTTTCATTATTTATTTAATTATCAAGAAGGGACTCTAACTGTTCTTGGTGGTTTTACAATTCCTGATATTATTGGTAAAAATGTTATCTCAGTGGGCAGCGCTGCTTCATATATTTGTAGTCCATTATATAGTTCTTATACCTATCAATGGTATTATACAGGTGAAGGTCTAGAATTATTTGGTGATAGTATTTCTCAGAAATATGCTGTATTTGCAAATAGCTTTACTACAAATGGAGATGTTGTTTGTATAGTAACGCATTGTGGGTATAAAGATACTATTCGAAAATCAATTACAATAAATCGTACTCCAACCTTAGTGAATTTTCTTGCTGACCTTACTTGTGAAATAAAACAAAGTCGCTGCGATAGCAGTTATTTAATTTCTTTAAGTATTGAAAATATGTTTCAAACTCCCGTAAGTCAATGTTCACCCTCTGGCTATAGCGACTATACAGATTCTGATATTACAGGAACTTTGTATGTAGGAGAAGCATATACTATAAATATTATAGGAGGGGGTTTTCCTGGTTATTTTGGTCTATGGATTGATTATGATAACAATGGTGATTTCGGAGGTCCGCAGGAAATGTTATCCGCTAACTTTGATCCAGGGTTTAAATATATAGTTCCTAATATAGTAATTCCAAATTTTGAAAGCTATAAAGGCCCAAGAAGAATGAGGATTAGGACTCGCCTTAATAAACCCTTTACAAGTAACGATTATTGCCAAGGAGAAGATGAAGTAGGGGAGACAGAAGATTATTTAATAAGTTTAGATATTCGACCAGCATTAGAAGCTCCTAATTTCATAACTCCCAATGCCGATGGCCTGAACGATTTATTTGTGATTAGGGGAGTAAATTCCAAAACAAATAATTCATTAATTATATTAGATCGTCTAGGAAAATTAATATACGAATCAGATGATTATAAAAATGATTGGCCCGCTCTGGATTCTAAAGAATTAAAAGTTGGCGTGTATTATTATATTTACAAAAATGGCGAAAACGAATTGAGAAGTTATATTGAGGTGACTAATTAATTATCTATTCAGAATAAAAAACAATCAACAACGAATATAAATTAAATGAAAAAAGTAAATTTATTTCTGATCACTACCTTGCTTTCTTTTAGCAACCTACAAGCACAACAGGTAAATCAGATCAGTAATTTCATGTACAATCAATTGTACTTCAATCCTGCTTCTGCAGGGATGCATGAAACACAAGTAAATGTAAATGTGATTGGTCGGGTTCAATGGGCTTCCTTAGAAGGAGCGCCTAAGTTCGGTCACGTTTGGGCAGATTATCGTTTTCCTAAACAGAATATGGCACTCGGTCTCAATCTAGGTACATTTAGCTATAGTAAATATAGTTTTACAGATGCCAATATAAATTATGCCTATTTTGTTAACCTTAATAAAAAAGTAAAACTCGCTATGGGTTTACGTGCAGGCTTAACCAGCATTACTGCTAGTACTTCTAATTTGAGAATATGGGAAGAAACAGATCCTCTTATTGGTAATAATAACTATTCTGGTATGCTTCCTAAGATTGGAGTAGGGTTTCAGCTTAATGCTCCTAAATACTATGTAGGTTTTTCTGCTCCCGATTTATATATAGCAGATACTAAAAATTTACTTGGTGATACCGCTTCTTTTTTAAAACAACAAAGGAATTTTATTTTAATGGGTGGAGCAAAAATAAGAATAAACGATTTGTATAATTTAAGACCTGGACTTGCTGCCTTTTACCATCCTAATACAGGTGCTTTTTTAACTGCGAATACAACGTTCGAGATCAGAGATTATTTTTGGATAGGAGCAAGCTATTCTACCTACAAAGCAATTACTATTAATGCCGGTGCCCATATAAGTACTCGAATACGTTTTGCTTATGCTTATGAATTTCTTGCTGGCTTATCGAAAGCTGCCAGTATTGGATCTCATGAAATTTGTCTGATGATAAAACTTGATAATATTGCCCGTACAAAGGCTAAATAATACTATACTCTAATGTCGACTATTTATAAATTATATATTATTCTTTTTTTATATTCAGTTTTTGCTTCTGAATATTGTAATGCACAGGATAGTACTTCTGTTTTACCCTACACTAAAAAGCAAGCGGCTACGCTTCTTTTTTTAGAATATAAATATCAGACGGGTGCATATGAAGAAGTTGTTAAAACTTCTGTTAAGTATGTCAAAAGTTCGAGTAATGATCCTCTCTACATTAAAGCTCAGGTAAGAACATTTCATGCATTGTCATATTTCGCAATGTCTTATACTTTGAAAGCAGATAATTTGATGAATGAATTTGAAGCTACTATTTATTCTTGTCAAAATAAAGAAGAAACATCAATGGCTTGGCTTTCTCTAGCTAGTTATTATGAAGAAACTAATGATTTTGTAAAAGTAAGTAGTCTTATTAATAAAGTCGACGCTATTTCTTATACTTCAATAAATAGCATACTACAACACGAATTACTTTGGCATAAATCCCTTTTGTTATTCCATACTGGGTTTTATAGTAATGCAATAGAAATGATTGCTCAGCTGGAGGCTAAGTTTTATAGTTCTACAAACGAAGTAGGAAATAAACTATTTGTAGAAGATAAAAAAGAAGTGTTTTACAGAAAAGAAAAGAGCGCTAAGCTCGCTAATCTAAAAGCACTTTGTTTTGCTTACAATGGTAGGTATAAACAAGCGGATTCAATTGCTCGAAATTTTATTGCCAATAATAAAGATATTAGTACTATACAAAAAGCTAAATTAATGACAGCTCGGGCTGAAATTATGGTATTGAAAAAAAACTATAATGCTAGTGCTGATTTTTATATGCAGGCTTATTCTCTGCCAGAGATTTATGAAAAAGAAAAGTCTAAGCTTTATTATTTAACAGCATCTATAGAGTGTTTTTACCGTACAGGAAGAACTATTGAGTCGCAAAGTTATTTAAGAAGACTTCAAATGCTAGCCTCTCAGAGTATTGGAAAGAAAGAAGATGTACAAATTGCATACGAATATATTGAAGGTTTTCGACTATATTCAGAAGGCAATGAAAAGGCAGCTGAAAAAAGACTAAATGGTATTTTAGAAAATTATTCTTACCTGCCGGATATTCATATTTTTAAATTTAAAACCAGATTATTACTTTCTGAATTGTATGAAAAAACAGGTAGTATAACTAAGCTTTTTGAAAATGAAATTATTCTTACTTCAATTCGAGCGAACTATTTTGGAGATAAAAGCATCGTTTATCATAAGTCTAAACTTGCATTGGCATTATTTGAAATTAAATATGGAAAAAATTTCCTATTAGCTGCTGCAACTATGAAAAGTAGTTATGATGATAATGTAAGTAAACAAATTGATGAATCAAGTGCTGAAAATATTATTTATCTTAATGCTTATGCAGATTTATATAGGAAAACAGATAAGTTAGATTCTTCAGTATTCCGTTTGTCTAAAGTAGTTGATATTAGTAAAAATAATTTTGGCGAACAGTCGGGTGAATATATATTGGCGTTAGTTAATTATGCTGATATCCTTATCGCTGCAGGAAAATATAAAGAGGGTTTAGAGTTATTACAAATTACAACATCAACTGTTGATAAAATAAAAAATAGTGATAAGGAAGTACAACAAAAAATTTATCTTGTTTTGGGAAGACTGAATAAATTGATTGGTGAATACGAAAAAAGCAAATTGATGTTTGACAAAGCACTGGCTTTAGATTATAGAACTAGTTACAACGATTTTTTACTTCAAGCAGAAACGGCAGAGCAATTAGCGTCTCTTTATTTTCAAACCAATAATTTTTATCGTGCGGAACGATCTTTAAATAAGGCTATCGAACTTAAAAAAGAAAATCTTCCAGAGGGTAATCCCTTATTTTATAATCCTATTAATTCTTATGCGGCATTGAAATTAAATATGGGTGATTTAGATGCTGTAGAGAAATACCTTAAAAAAGCTTCTGTAATCGCAGACGATGTTTATGGTAAAAATTCTTTAATAAGTAATGATACTAAAATTCTATATGGAGATTTTAATTATTCGATTGGCGATTACAGAAAAGCTGAATTACTATATTTAGAAGTTGATCAGCTTATCGTAAGTAAACTTGGAAATAAACATTTGAAACATGCAGAACTTTTATTGAAATTAGTATCTGTACGATTGAAATTGCCGGCCTATAAAAAAGCTGATATTGAAAAATTATACTTAGAGGCAATTGATGTAGTTAAAAATGCTCTTGGTTTTAATAACCCTTTATATATGGAGATTATTCAGAACCAGGCTAACTATTTTATTTCTATAAATAAAACAACTGAAGCAGAAAAGCTATTACTTGAAGCAGAAAAATACTGGAAAACGAAATTAGGTTCAGATAATAAGTACTTAGCTAATATTTATGAGCTTCGGGGTGATATTGCTTATTTATTGAGCAAATACAATGATGCTGAGGTGCAATTTGATAAATCAAAAGATATATATAAATCTGTTTTTAATGAAAATCATCCCAATTATAATAATGTATATGCTAAAATCGCTAGGGTTCATTATATGAATAAAAATAATGACAAAGCGATTAGTATAATGGATGATATTATTCCTAAGTATCTTGATTTTACAATTAGATATTTCCCTGCGATGAGTTTTCGTCAGAAGCAAGAGTACTGGAAAAGTATAAAAGATGAATTTGAATTTTATAATACATTAGCACTGAATTCAAAAAAAATAAATAAAGAGATGTGGGCTAAAGCTTATAATAATACACTCTCTACTAAAGCTATTTTATTAACTTCTGGAATTAAATTACTTAATCAAGTGATGAGCAGTAACGATACAATTCTGATAGCTTTATACAACGATTGGGTAGGTAAGAAGGAATATTTGTTAACCCTACTTTCAATGTCGAAACAACAATTGACAGAGCAAGGAATTGATCGGGGACAGCTTGAAGATAATATTTCTACAATAGAAAAAGAAATGAGTTTGCGTTCTTCTTTATTTGCTAATGAAGAAAAAAAGAAAAATCTCATTACGTGGGAGAATGTTAAGTCTTCCCTTTATGAAGGTGAG
>JANOTP010000225.1:0-4769 GCA_031416415.1 Cytophagales bacterium
GTATATTTTGTAGAGACGCATCATAATGTGTCTCTTTTTTTGTGCTTTATTATCTGATCAAGGACATAAAAAAAGTAGTGAGCGTGAAGTGTTAGTATTGAGGATTTAACTCAATACTAACACTTCACACTCACTACTGAATTGCTGTAGAGGGTAGAGTCGAACTACCACGAGGCGGTTAGCTACAGGACAAATAAATTAATTGTGGTCAACCCATTATCCTGCGTTTGTCCCTTATCCTCACCCCCGAGACAGGAGGGTACGTCTGCCAGTTTCGTCACCCTACAGGGTAAAATAAAGACTGTGTTTATCAATAAATATAAAGAACTTGTCTCTTGCCCTATAAAAACCAACCCTTGTTTTGAAAATTCACCTAAACAAAATGAATTTTACACCCTAAAGTTGGATGATTTTAGTTTTTTATAGAACTTATTGATGCAAAGCTAATAAATCTTATGTTCTATTGCAAAATTTTTACCAAATTATTTTTAAAAATGAAATATTACTAATAAATTGATATATAAATTATGAAATTCATAAATTAGTATGATTATATGGAGAAAAATTTAGATATTGATAAAATAGATTATCAAATACTTTCCCATCTTATGGAAGATGCTGGCAGTGCATATACTGAAATAGCAAAAAAAATCAATGTTTCAGGAGGTACTGTACATGTACGGATGAAAAAACTACAGGAAATGGGAATCGTTAAAGGTTCCTCCTTAGTAATAGACTATTCCAAACTCGGTTATGACATTACTGCATTCCTAGGTATTTTTTTAGAGAAAAGTTCTTTTTATGATCAGGCAGCTCATGAACTTCAACAAATCCCTGAAGTCGTAAATGTGCATTATACTACAGGTAATTATAGCATGTTTGTAAAAATTATATGTCGTGATACTCAGCATCTAAGAGAAGTTCTTCACGATAAAATTCAAAACGTAACAGGTATAAATCGTACCGAAACAATTATTTCTCTTCAGGAATCAATGAATAGAAATATAAAATTGAATGAATAAGGATTACTTTTTTTCTATAACTTTGTAATATTAAATTATAAAATAAAAATATGTATAAAAGATTTTTTTTACCACTCGTTATCCTAACGGCTTTCTTCTTTTATATTCATAGTTCTGTAGCTCAAACAGGCGATTACTACCTAAAACATTTTACAGTCAATTTACCAAACATAGATAACGATAATTATTGCATCACGCAAGATGGTCAAGGGCGTATGCATATTGCAAATAGACAAGGTGTGTTACGTTTTGATGGAACGTTCTGGTCTATTACTTCTACTCCTGGTACCGTTTTATCTGTTAAATATGATCCTATTACAAATCTAATTTATGTGGGTTGTATAAATGACTATGGTTATATTCAAACAGACTTTACAGGAAGAAATACTTATGTGTCGCTTTCAAAAGGTGATATATTTGCTAAAAACATTGCCAAGATTGAAGTATTCGAAAATTTCGTTTATTTTCTTGGTGAAGATATACTTTATGAATATTCAAAAAGAGATCAAAAAATAATTCATTCCTATAAAGATCATGTTGTAAATTTCTTTTCTTACAATAAAAATATATACGCCTGTTATGATAATTACACTATTTCAAAATTAGGAATTACTAAATTTAACGAACAATATTTTGGCAATATTCCTAAGTCTGATATAATATTTTCTTCTCATTTAACTAGCACTTCAAATATTGTTGGTACTATAAACAATAAATTGTACACCGTTTCTGGAAACTATTTCAAAGAAATAAAGTTAAAAGATGCTGCTTATATTGAACATTGTGAGCTATTAGATGTAGTTGTTATGGACGATCATAACGTCGTAATAGCTACTACCAAAGGGGGCTGCCTTGTAGTAGATATTACTACAGGTGAAACAAAATCTATTATAAACTATTATTCTGGTTTACCCGACAATGAAGTATACGCTATAGGAAAAGATATTTCAGGTGGCGTTTGGATTGCTCATGAATTTGGTATTACAAGATTAGATTATAACCTACCCTATCGTTGCTTTTCAAATTATTTAGGACTTGAAGGACATATAGAAACTGCTATTACATTCAATGGTAAATTATACGTTGGTACCAACGAAGGAATTTATATGCTTGATGAAACTAAATTCTATAAAGAAATAGTAGATACCACTATTAAACATAAAAAGACTAAACCAACAACAGTAAAAAAAGTAGTAAAAAAATCTCCACCTATAAAGTCAACTACCGCAATTGATAAACAAAAAAATGTTATAGTTGCAAAAAAAGAGCGTTTTAAGTTTAGAAGCCTTTTTAAAAAACAAAACAAACAGGATTCTATCGTTGCTAAAGCCAATGAAAATATAATTGCTAAAAAACCACTTGCAAAAAAGAAAAATAGCTTTTTCTATAAATCTAACCGTTCTAAACAAGAAGGACAATCAAAAAAGTATGTATTAGAATCAATTAAACATTCTTTCAAAAAACTAAGTGTAGGTGATCTTAAATGTTTACAACTTATTGTTTCCAATAGTCGCCTTCTTGCCGCTACCAATTCTGGTATATTTGACATCACTGAAGTTAACTCGACTAGAATATGTGATAACAATATTCGTTATCTTTATGCTTCTAAATATACGTCAAGAATACATGCCAGTACATCACACGGCGACGTACTTACATTTGTTTACGCTAATAATACATGGAATAAAGTACAACTGTTTGATTTTATTAAACAGCCTATTACTTACATAGCTGAAGACGATAAAAAAAATCTATGGTTAAGTGGTATCGATCAAGTTTACCGTTTTACGATTGATGAAAACGCGAAGATTCAAGATATTTATGAACAAGAAATTAAGAACCCTTATTCAGATGACATTTTCATTACGAATCTAAATAAAAAAATATATTTTTCTCTATCTTCTACCTATTACTACTATGACTATGTGACCAAAAGATTGGTAAGAGATTCTGTTGTAGAAAATAAATTCAAAAATTCTGAAAAAATATTAAATTCTCAAAGTGATGTACTATGGATTCTAAAAAATAAATCTTGGCAATATTTTTCTGACAATATTAAAACAAATGAAAATCATGTTTACTTATCACTTTTTAGAAATATAGACGAATTGATCGTAGATAATAAAAATAATTCGCTTTGGCTCGTTACCACAGATAATAAAATTTATAACCTAAGCACTAGAAAAAATTATACGATCCTCTCGCAGCCTAAATTGTTTGTAAACGATGTACAAAATTCTCAAGGACAATATTTGTCAATCTCTGATTTTTCAGTCCAACAAGATGAAAGTAATTTAAAAATGGATATTATTTCCGCTGATTATTACGATCGTGAAGCGTTAGAATATCAGTATAAAATAGTTGGCTTAAGCGATGAATGGTCTCAATGGAGTATCAATAATACTATTATTTTAAATTACCTTTCTAGTGGAAAATATTTGATTCTAGTTCGATCTAGAAATGCCCTTGGACAAATTACAGAGAAGGAAGCCATAAGTTTTAAAATCAAACCACCTTACTGGCAAACTTGGTGGTTCTATATGTCAGAAATGATATTTTTTGCATTACTGTGGGCCTTTTCATTTCGTCTAAACCGTGCAAATTACAATAATCAATTGATTCGCAAGTTGTTGACTTTTATAACCCTTGTATTAACGGTTGAATTTATGAGTACAGTTGCTGAAAGTTTTGTTAACATTAACATTTCACCTGTGCTAGACTTTATGGTAAAAGTAGGTATTGCAATTATCCTATTCCCTATAGAACAGTTATTACTCAAGTTTATTGCCAAAAAAGAATAGATCCTATTAAAGTTTCTTACAAATGGAACCATTATTACCAGAAAATGTTATATTTTTGTAAATAATTAGACTTAATCTAAATAGTCTTTTAATGACAACCCAATAATATGAGTGAAAACTTGAAAGTCCTAGAAGAAATCACCTCATCCGAATATAAATATGGATTTGAGACTAAGATTGAAAACGAATCTGCCCCAAAAGGACTTAATGAAGATATTGTACGCTATATTTCAGCAAAGAAAGATGAACCAGAGTGGTTGTTGGAATGGAGGCTTAAAGCTTTTCGTTTATGGCTTACGCTGACCCCTCCTACGTGGCCAAATGTGCACTATCCCGTAATTGATTACCAAAATATAATATATTATTCTGCCCCAAAGCAGGTAAAAACATTAAATAGCCTTGACGAAGTAGATCCTGAGCTAAGAGCCACTTTTGAAAAACTTGGAATTTCTTTAGACGAACAAAAAAGATTAACAGGTGTAGCTGTAGATGCTGTAATTGATAGCGTTTCTATTAAAACTACCTTCAAAGATAAATTGGCTGAATTGGGTATAATTTTTTGCTCGTTAAGTGAAGCTGTACACGAACATCCTGAATTGATAAAAAAATATTTAGGATCTGTTGTTCCTCAAACAGACAATTATTTTGCGGCATTGAACTCGGCGGTTTTCAGTGATGGTTCTTTCTGTTATATTCCGAAAGGTGTTCGTTGCCCTATGGAACTTTCTACTTATTTTAGAATCAATGCAGCGGGTACAGGTCAATTTGAAAGAACATTGATTATTGCCGATGACAATAGTCATGTAAGTTATTTAGAAGGTTGTACTGCTCCCCAAAGAGATGAAAATCAATTACACGCTGCTGTAGTTGAATTGGTAGCAATGGAAAGCGCAGAAATAAAATATTCTACAGTACAAAACTGGTATCCGGGAGATAAAAATGGAAA
>JANOTP010000226.1:0-5101 GCA_031416415.1 Cytophagales bacterium
TTTTTTGAAATCAGTAGAGAGATAGACGGTGTAAAAGCAACAAGAGATAATGCATGGAATGCTGTTTCGAAAGGAAAGTATATGATTGGTATTGTAATACCTAAAGGTACTACCAATGCTATCCGAAAAGGGGTTATAGAATTAATAGGTCAAACACTTTCTGATTCTGGTAGTACACAAGAAGATTCCTTGTCTTCTACCATTTTAAATAAAGTAAAAGATTCTATTCAAATAGAAATCTTTATTGATCCTGTAACCAAGAAATCACACGTAATGACTGTTACTACTTCGTTGCGTGAATTTATTTCTAAAATAAAATCACAAATTATTTTTCAAACTTTTACGAATGAACTTGCAGAGCTGATGCCTGTAAATAGAAATGTTAAAATTGAAAATTCCGATCCGGTAACCTACAAAGAAGTATATGCATTAAAAGACGATAAGAGTATACTTCCGAATTCAGTACAGCATAATGTGCCAGCTTGGTCCGTGTTTTCTATGTTTTTTATTATCATACCACTTGCAGGTAGTATTATTATGGAAAGAGGAGAGGGAAGTGCCTTCCGCTTAAAAACCATTCCTGGTGCTATTCAAATAGTATTAGCTTCTAAAGTAGTAGTGTACATGTTAGTTTGCATGAGCCAACTAGTATTAATGTTGATGGTAGGGATTGCGATCTTACCTATGATGGGATTGCCACATCTTCAAATGGGAGATAGTCCTTTTGCAATTGTGATGGTAGGATTGTTTACGGCTATGGCTGCGACGTGCTATGGTCTTATGTTTGGAACAGTTACGACAACCAACCAACAAGCCGCTATAGGAGGCTCGGTTTCTGTATTGATTATGGCAGCGATTGGAGGCGTTTGGGTGCCTGTTCATCTTATGCCAAACCTAATGAAGTCGGTAAGTAGGGTTTCTCCTTTAAATTGGGGTTTAGAAGCTTTTCATGATATCTTCTTGCGAGGAGGAGGGATAAAAGAAGTTTTACCTGAAATTGGAATGTTGTTTACCTTTTCTATAGCTTGTATACTTATCTCATTCTGGTATACCAAAAGGAAAAATAATTTATAACCAAAGTAGAATAAAAAATATGGATATAATAAAAAAAGAATTGTGTGAATTTATATCTGAAAATATTCTTGCTGGAGATGTAACTGTTCAGCCAGATACTATACTTTCAGATATTGGCGTAGATTCTTTTTCTATTATTGAAATAATATTATTTATAGAAAGAAAATTCGGTGTTTCTATTCCACACGAATCTCTTACACCCGAAAATTTTGTATCAATCAATGCTCTTGTAGAATGCATGGATCAGTACAAACAATTGAAATAAATTCTCTATTCCAAGGATCTAATTGATCCGCTTATATGAACATAAGCTCAACTAACTTTCCAAAAGAAGTAATATTAAGCGGCGCAGATTGTTTTTTTCTGGCCATGGAAAGACATTACGAAAAATTTGGTAATGCTGGAAATGTTTGTCACTTGGTTATCTCTATTGAATCAATAATTACAAAAGAAACTTTACAGAAAAAAATTGCCGAGTTTGCCATATTTGATTGGCTGAGTAAAATAGAATTAAATAGAGGAACTCTATTTGGAAAACCGAAGTGGGTTTACAACAAAGATAAAAAATGTGCTCTGCAAATAAATGAGCTAACAGTTCCCACCACCGATAACCTTCCTTTAGAAATAGTAAATAAGGGGATCTTTTTGAAAGATCCATGTTTGTTTCGTTTCACAATTATAAACAGAGAAAATGGAACTACAGATCTTGTTTTTTCGTGGCATCATATATTGATGGATGCACAAGGTGCAGAGACGTTATTGAAATTAATGGGAGGGGAGATTGTAGAAGAAAAAATAAAATATTTTCCAGAAAAAGAAAAGAAAATTAATCCACTAAAGGCGTTTTATATTCTGCATTTTTCTAAAGAATTTATAAAAAAAACATCTAAATTACCCTTAGTTCAAATTGTAACGAAGCGACCAGATTATATGCCTGAGTCCAACTACAGTGTACTTGAATTAACGGAAGAACAAACTAAACATCTTGATAAAAGAGCTCTTGAAAACGGAGCTAAAATAAGTAAGGGGAGTTTTTTTCTTGCCTGTACAACTAAAGCAATCAACGATTGGCTCATAACAAAAAATAATACAACGGGAGCCTTTTGGATTCCAATACCACAAAACCGTAGACCTAGAGGAAGCTACGGTCCTGTTATCTCTAATCTTCAGGCGTTTATGTTTTATAGAATCCCTAGAGAAAAGACCGCCCTATTAAAATCTTGTACAGAATTTATAACCTCACAAATGTTTGACTTGATCAGACATAAACGTCCGGATGATTATGCTATCATGAGCAATCTTTTAAGAAGATTGCCCTCCCGATTTTATTATTGGTTAATCAAAGGACCTGCGGGTGGTTCTATGGCTAGTTTCTTATATTCGGATCCAGGAGTCAATGTATTTAATTCATTTTTAGGACATAAAGTTTCGGATATTACAAATTACCCTCCAGGTACTTTTCCTCCTGGACTAATGACAATCTTTGAAAGATTTAATGGGAAACAAAAAATTGTAATCAATTATACGCTCCAAATTGTAAGTAAAGAAGACTTGCGTATATTAGAAAATAATTTACTCAAAGAACTGTTAGGAGATTCATGAACCCTGAAATAATAAACTGTGATGTATTGATTGCTGGAGGTGGTTCAGCAGGGCTAGCCGCCGCAACAGCTGCCGCTAGAAAAGGCGCATCGGTAGTATTACTTGAAAAAAATAGTTTTTTAGGTGGCAAAGCTACCGCTGCCTATGTAGGCACTATATGCGGTCTTTACTATAGGAGTGAGGACAGTACTTCAAAGTATGTAACCGATGGTTTTGCTCATGAGTTTGGAGAAAAATTGAAATCGCTATCCAATACTTTACCACTCTCTAATAAATTAGGACTTCATTATTTACCTTATAAACCATTTGATTTTAAAGTGCTTTGCGATGAATACGTTCAATCGGAAAATATTCAAGTGTTTTTTCAAACTACGGTTTGTGATGTTGTAAAAGAAACGGATAAAATAGTTTTAGTAAATGCAATTTGTTGTGATCGACCTATAAAATTTCAGCCTAAAGTTGTTGTTGACTGCACTGGAGAAGCACTAATTAGTTTGCTTGCAGACGCTGCTATTATTGAAAGCGAAGAATACCAAGCCCCTGCACAAGTTTTCTCTATGGAAGGTGTAGAAATAACATCAGAGTCAAATCTTGGGTTGATCATATTAAAAGAAATTCAAAAAGCGATTACGGAAGGAATACTTTCAGATAACTATGCAAATGTAACTGTGGTACCTGGTTCATTAAATGGTAAACATGTTTATTTGAAAATTGGAATTCCTGAGAAAATAAAAAACGAACTAAATAAAATTACCCCAGTAGAATTTACGGCTCGTAAAATGATTCAAAAGGTAGCTTCGTTTTTGAAAGAAAAAACAGAAGCTTTTAGACATGCTAGAATTAGTGATATTGCTCCAGAGGCAGGATTGCGAACAGGTAGAAGACACAAGGGTAAATATATTTTAACAAAGGAAGACGTTTTAGAATGCAAAAAGCATACTGATTCTGCTGCCAGAGGTACTTGGCCTATTGAATTTTGGAGCATTGGAAAAAGGGTTAAAATGGATTTTTTTGAAATGGAAAATTACTACGATATACCTAAAGATTGTTTAAAATCTTCTGATGTTACGAATTTACTTTTTGCTGGGAGAAATATTTCTGCTACAGAAGAAGCTATTGCCAGCGCACGTGTTATTGGTACATGCCTACAAACAGGCTATAGTGCTGGTGAAATGGCGGTAGAAATGATAAATTTTGAATAATGAGTTATGTAGGGTAACTTATAATCCACAGACATACTTAAAATATATATTCATACTACACTATTCATAACTAAAATAACTATGGCCGCAGTTCCTTCAACCATGATGCCTTTGGGCACAGAAGCTCCAGACTTTAAACTACAAGATACAGTTACTGATAAATGGTTTTCGCTTTCAGATTTAAAATCCAACAAAGCAACGTTAGTAGTGTTTATGTGCAACCATTGTAAATATGTTAAACATATTCATTCGGAGTTGATAAAAATTACAGAGGAATTTATTCCAAAAGGACTTTCAGTTATTGCGATCAGTGCAAACGATGTTGTAAATTTCCCTGAAGACAGTCCAGCACTTATGAAGGAGCAAGCGTTAGCATCTGGTTATAAATTCCCCTATCTATACGACGAAAGTCAGGAAGTAGCCAAAGCCTATGATGCAGCGTGTACACCAGATTTTTTCATGTTTGACGGAGCGTTGAAATTAGTTTACAGAGGACAGTTTGACGACTCCAGACCCAAAAATGAACTCCCTATTACAGGTAACGATTTGCGTACTGCTATTGAAGCCCTATTGTCAGGAAAATCAATAAGCCCAGAGCAACGACCAAGTATTGGGTGTAATATTAAATGGAAGGAGTAGGTGTACTTATTTTAAAGCGAAGGTATAGTTGTGTTTTATAATAAATCTATTGCAGAAAGTACAGAAGTAGCTCAACAGTTGGAGTTGTTTTGATGCTATAATAATGGTAAATGAAAATACTGTCATTGCGAGGAATCCAAGCGAAAGCGCCGGATACCGAAGCAATCCGTTGGCCAGTTATTGAGTGAGTAATTTGTAAACCACTCTGTTTGCATTTTCATTAATTAGTTTTATTTTTTTATATGTTTTTATTTTTTACGATTAAATAATGAAAAAATCATGGGAGTTCAAGGATTGATAATGTTAGCCGTTAGATTATTAGCCGACTGTATGACTGGAAAGGGATTGCTTCGTCATCCTTCCGCCTGAGGCGGATTGGATTCCTCGCAATGACTCTTGATTAATATTTCAGTTGGAATTGTTTTGATGCTATAATAAGGATAAATGAAGACACTGTCATTGCGAGGAATCCAAGCGAAAGCGCCGGATGCCGAAGCAATCCGTTGGCCAGTTGCTGAGTAGTAATTTGTAAACCACTCTGTTTGCATTTTCATTAATTAGTTTTATTTTTTTATATGTTTTTA
>JANOTP010000227.1:0-3952 GCA_031416415.1 Cytophagales bacterium
TCCTTCTTTAATCTCTTCTCAACAACAGACTGGGTAGCAATTCCAGCGTGATCAGTTCCTGGCACCCAACAAGCTTCTTTACCTTGCATCCTAGCTCTTCTTATCAACACATCTTGAATGGTATTATTGAGCATGTGGCCCATATGTAATACACCAGTTACGTTGGGAGGAGGTATTACTATAGTAAATGGTTCTTTTTTACTAGGCTTGGATGAAAATAGCTTGTTTTTTAGCCAGTAAGCATACCATTTATCTTCTACTTCAGCAGGATTGTACGTTTTATTAATTTCAGTCATCTTAAAAAACAATTTCAGGGGGCAAATATAAGAAATTTTACCTGTTTTGAACTTTAGAAAGTTCCCCTATTTTTAAAATAATTATAACAAAAATCTTAACACCATTTCAGCATAAGGGTCAATCTATTGAAGTCTACAGCTAAAGTTTAATAAAACCAACAATCGATTTTTAGATATAAATTTTCTTTATCTTAGACACTATCAAATCTTATTAACATAAACTTAATAAATAAGTATTTTTTTTAAATAAAGTATTGACTTATATGTTCCTTTTTACTATGTTTGTACAAGCTAGTTCATTTACATACTGAGATTATAATTAACGATTTTCCATAGCTGGTTGAGAGTTCCGGGAGAAGATAGTACAGAGCCCTCTGTATTTCTCCCGGTTTTATTTAAAAGCTATGAAAAACCGTTAGTATATAAAAAAGTATTTAAAGTTCCATAGCTGGTTGAGAGATCCGGGAGAAGATAGTACAGAGCCCTCTGTATTTCTCCCGGTTTTTTTTGTCCTTTTTTTTAAAACTAAGAAAGTAAATTACTTAAAAAAATTTGCAAAAACACTCTGAAAGCCATACTGTGCAAAGGATTTATAAATTTAATAAAAGTAATTTGACTAAACCTTTATAGTTGAATCATCCACTAGTATATAATTTACGCTTAGTATTTTTTAGGTATAAACGTTCGGATAGTCAAATTATCATCAACTATTTTTTAGTATAAGTAACAACCATTTATTATACGAAAATCTGTTAATGGATTTATAAAAAGAGAGCAAAAGCAAGAATAAATAATGACTATACTCTTGGTCTTGCTCTAAAACTTAGTGTAGTGAGAAGTAACTCTATTTGTATGCAGTATTATGCTCCATAAAGCGTACTATTGATCCTAAATGAAATAGATCGCAAAATCAAAATGCTGACTATTATTCATTAATTAAGTTTCTAAAATAATCAACTACTAAAACCAAATCGACAACTACTTTTATTTTATAAGGTTAGTTTCTATACGTTTTAAACTTGCTTCAATGGACGTTAATTTTTCATTAAGTACAGCAACATCTTTTTGAACTTCATTAATTTCATTTTGTGTTTCCTTTGCATGTTCGCCTGTTACTTCATTAATAAATATTGTATTTATAAGCGAAAGACCAATAATACCACCTGATATGACTACCATTATAAAATATAGTTTTACAAAAAATATTGTTATTGGACTTTCAAAAATCATACTGTCGGCTATATCAAAAGCTTGTCCTGTAAAGGCTTTAAAGGTTGTATAAAAAGACAGTAATCCATTCTCATAATATTGTGGGGAGTACTCATGAAAGATATAATAACTAATAAGTGAAACCACAAAATTGTAAACTAAAAAAGCACTTACCACATATAGAGAGGCCTTAAGACCTTTTCCCAAAGCTTTAAACATACTTTTTATATTTACAGATCCTTCAAACAATCTGTAGAATTTAAACACTCTTAGAATTCTTGCTACCAATAAATATTCTAAATCAGGAATCAAATCATTCATATGAAGAATAAAAATAATAAAGGTAATCACACAAACGAAGATTATAAAGGCATCAAATAGATGCCAAGGATTTTTCAAATAAACCCAACCACGTTCATATATATTCACTGTAAGCTCCAATACAAACAAGATCGTACAGAAATGATCAATCCATTCCAACGTAAGATAATAGCCATGATAACGATTGAAGGAATGGAGAAACAAAACCATGCAATTAAGTATAATCACGATCATAATAAAATTCCCAGGTCGGGTATCTTTCTCCATCTTTCCATTTTCTTCTGTTTCAAATTCTGTTTCTCTAAAAACATTGAAAAGTGATGGTGCTGTTCGTATTCTATCAATCATATAATTGGCCTGTTAATGGATTATTAAAATTATAACTTTTTAATAAAATAAATTCAATTAAGAAAAAAATAACTATACTATTACATTAACCAATAAAAATAAACATATAAACAACTGACTGTCTATATGTTTCACAAATACTGGTAGTATACTATTTTATTTTTTTATCTTTGTGCAAATAAAAAAACACTGATTATCATTAACCACTCATGTCAACACTACCTGAATATCATAAAATTTCAACCTGGAAAACTATTGGTATTATTCAGGAAGTCAAATTTAAAGCTTCCTTATCTGGTGGCAAGGGTGGGCAACATGTAAATAAAACGAGTACTAAAGCTGAATTGTATTGGACACCTGCCAACTCTAGCTTGTTGGACGAAGAAACTAAAAATAAAATAATCTATAAATTACTAAAAGAACTTAGTAATGAAGGTGAGTTGAGATTAGTTTGCGAAGAAGAACGCAGTCAATTAAAAAACAAAGAGAAAGTTTCTGAAAAATTTTACAAACTTTTAGCCTCTTGTTTTAAAATCATAAAACCTAGAAAACCTACTAAGGTTCCCAAATCTGTCATTAAAAAACGCCTAGATAATAAAGCCAAAAGAAAAGAAACAAAAATAGGAAGAAAAAAATTATAAAAATAAACATTGATTTATTTTTACCAACTAAGCCACGTCTCCCTAAAATACTAAACTAATGAACCTAGTGATTTTTTTATTCTTTAACGTTAAAAAATCAATCTCATAACGTTTCAAATTACTGAAATCTTACGGACACTATCGGCTCTTTCTTCCCTTGTGTGTAAACATAAAATCCACTACCGGACTTTACACCTTTTTCACCCGCATTCAACATTTCAAGTAATAAAGAACAAGGAGCGTACTTAGGGTTCTTATTAAAACCTTCATACAAAACATTTAAAATAAAAACGCATACGTCAATTCCAATTAAGTCCGCTAATTTTAAGGGTCCCATTGGGTGTGCCATTCCTAGCTTCATAATCTCATCGATTTCTGCAACTCCCCCCACCCCTTCTTGTAATGCATAGACAGCCTCATTAATCATAGGCATCAATATACGATTAGAAATAAAACCTGGTGCATCGTTTACCAAAACAGGTATTTTGCCCAACGACTCGGTTAGTTCTTTTATTTTTAGTGACACCTCTTTGGAAGTATCTTTCGCTTTTACAATCTCCACCAATTTCATTACTGGTACAGGATTCATAAAATGCATGCCAATTACTTTATCTTTTCTATTTGTAACATCAGCAATCTCATGTATAGGAATAGAAGAAGTATTAGAACAAAGAATACAATCTGCAGGTGAAAATACATCAAGCTGTTTAAAAATATCGAGTTTAATCGCTTTATTTTCAGTAGCTGCTTCTACTATTAATTCAGCATTTTTAACAGCTTCTTTAAGATCGGTATATGTTTTGATTAAGGATAATGCATTATCTTTCTGCACCAAATCAATAAGTCCTTTTGAAACTTGTCTCTCTAAATTAGCAGAAATTGTTTGTAATGCTTTTAATAAAGCATTTTCTGATATATCATACAACGATACCTGATAACCCGAAAGTGCAAATACATGTGCAATGCCATTGCCCATAGTACCAGAACCAATTATAGAAATATTTTTCATAGGTGATATTAGTGAAAAGAAATAAATTTAATACCTCACCACTTTACCACTACCTGTCATTTCAACAGTTGTAACAAAATGAATTACTTGTGGCACTTTATAAGCGGATAAACGTTGGCGGCACCAAG
>JANOTP010000228.1:0-2518 GCA_031416415.1 Cytophagales bacterium
CCTGTATCAAATTTGTAAAGACAGGAGGAGTTACTACAACTGGTACAAATTTCCATTGACCCGTAGCTTGTCCGTAGTCTGACCATTGTTGAGCTATACCTCCATTAGTAGTACTCCATCCACCTACTTCAATAATTTTACTGCTGTTTTGTGCAATCAATTTATAAAAGCCATCTCCAGTAGAAACAATTTTGAATTGTTGATTAGAGCCTGCCAAATAAGGCCATTGTACAATAGCTGCTCCGTCTGCATTGCTAGGTCCTGATACGTCTAATGATTTACCACTATGTTCTGCAAGTATTTTATATACACCATTTCCTAGATGACTCAAAACAAAATTCTGACAAGTACAAGTGTTACCAGTCCACTGTTGCACTCTAGCTCCGTCGGCAGTGCTGTTGCCATTTATGTCAAGATATAAACTACTGTGTCTATTTTGTAGTTTGAAGCTACCTGCAAGATTTGTAACACCATCTGATACAACTTTAACAGAAGATGCAAGGTCATTAAAGCCATTGTCTACGATACAGTCATCATTCGCATTAAATGATATTGAGTTTCCTGAGAAATTATCCTCTGCATAAAGTATGATTTTAAAACCAAGATTTACTTTTAAAGAAGAAATATCATTGTCGCTTATTCCTCTAGATTGAAGCTGACTCGTAGTATAATTGCCTTCTGGAAGACTTACCGCATAGCCTCCATAAGGACAATCTTTGTATATTGTAGCAACTCCATTTCCAGAAACTACCATTGGAGGAATATTTCCTGATATAAAATAACTACCTAAAGAAGCATAGTCAGAATATCCATCTGAAGCAGGATTTCCAGCACCTGTTCCATCTACAGAAATATAATATTTTCCAGCACCTAGGTTGGCAGTAACAGTAGCATTTAATCCACCAGCGTTAAAGGTTCCTATTTGTGTACCCGAAGAAGTAAATAACCTCACAAGAATATCAAGGTCTCCATGTCTACTAACCGTATTTACATTTAGTGTTATGTTTCCGCCCGCAGTATTGAAACCGAAATAATCTACATCGGAAGTACGTTCTATAACTCCTTTATTTTGTACCGAAGAAACATTCCCGTTTTCATCATAATTTAAATTTGCTGCAGATCCCGTAGTGTTGCCAACATCATCTGTTCTATATCCCACACCGTATTGAGTTCCTGATATTTTAGAAAGATCGTCTTCTGTATTGTTAGCACTGTTGTATTCTCCCTTACTCCATTGTGTCACACTTTTATAATAGCCAACTCCCATAATAGGAGACCACTCGCCATGACCTGCAAAATATCCTTCAGCGGGATTATTTCTTCCATCGTGACCTAATCCAAAAGTATGGCCTATTTCATGAGAAGAAGCTTCTCCACCTGCTTTACCACTAGTAATGAATACCCAACAAGGAACGTCGTTGTCCCAATTGAAAGAACCGATATAGGCTACACCCCCTGCGCCTGGAGCGGCAGTATTAGTAGGCGTTACCACACATCTCATTCTTCTGTTTCTTGGATAAGAATTAAAAATTGCTTCGTTCGTAGTTATGTTTACATTGAAAGGACGGAAGTCTTCACTTACCACTTCCCAGTGTTCCTGAATATCCGCATCACTCATACCTGAATTAGCAGCATTGATAGGATTACCATTGTTCCAAAGATTACCAGCTGGCATATTGTGGCCATCGAAATCTAGCATTACACAACCCGCTGCTCCAGGTAAACTTTGCAAGTTTAGTTGAGCTGGGCTTATTTGTGCTGTTACTGGACTGTTTACGGGTTCAGCATTTGCAGCTCCGTGCTCCATGTCGATACATACTACACCGTCGATGTCAACTTCTTGTACAAAAGCATTACCATTTTTATCTGAGGAATATTGGTAAGCTTTTTTTGCTTTATTTAGGATGATGTTTCCTTCTAGTTTATTCCCTTTTTGAATAAGGAAGAAACTACCTGAATTTACTCCTGTAACTTCACCCATTACCGATTCATTGTCTACACTAGTCATTTTATGAAAGTGAACTTTGATATTTAAACTTGAGGTTTCGGAAACCTGTAATTTTAAAATAGGCTTAATAGATTTCTGATTTTTTGCAGATGACTTTATTTCTTGACTAACCTGTTCGATGAAACTTTTTGTTCCTCCTAATTGAAAGGCAGTACTCGTTTTTTGGGCAAATGTATAATGTGCACCCATTAAAGCTATAGCACATAAACATAATTTGTAGAGTCTTGTCATATTCGTTATTGGTTTAGGTTATTATAAATTATTACTTGTATGAAACTTTCTTTTAGCGATCCAAAAGTAATCTGCCTTTCAAATCATTTGTCTTATTGGCATTATTACATTAAGGATACTTGCTTTTATATAACTGTTAATGGTATTAAAACAAGTATTTCCTTCACTTAACACAGTATATGATTTAGTGGTGATAAAAAGCTATTATTCCAGTAATATATTTTATAAAAAAATGTTTGAAGAGGTAATTGTTTATGGAATTATTACGCTATAAAATCG
>JANOTP010000229.1:0-2954 GCA_031416415.1 Cytophagales bacterium
ATTCAAATGTCCACTCTGTATCTTCTACCACATCATGAAGGGCTCCTACAATTTTTTCATCATCTGTTTTTCCATAAAGCATTACTTGTAACACGTGAAGAATATAAGGCCTCCCAGATTTATCTAACTGCCCTTTGTGAGCGGTTACCGCTATTTCAATTGCTCTTTCTAATGTCATTTTCTTATTTCTTTATATTTTTCATTCTAAACAATAAAGGAAAGCTTATTAATGTTTTTTTCTTTTCAAGTACAATATAGAGAACATCGTCTAAATCTTTAGTATTACCATTAAATGTGTGTTCATAAAATAGGAAGCATACATTACTTTTTACATTTTAATAATTACAATCAATAGCCTAAATATTGTACCTAAGGATACTTCAAAAAAATCTATTTATTCTCCAAGATATTTTAATTGATGTAATTTTTTTACATAATTATATAAATCATTGTTACCTGATAAACTGATATTTGTAGTATCAAAAGTAGTAATTAAACAGTTAAAATAAGGTCACAACTTGAGGTCTTATAAGCGAACTACCTTCAATTTCCTTTTGAAAAAAGACCTTATTAAAGCGACTTAAAATATATAATTATAATTTATGAAACACTTACTTTTAATTAAAAATATCAAGCACCGTCTTAAGTTTGACAATTTTTACATTGGATTACTATTATGTATGATGGTTCTGGCCATCAAAATTTTCACGGATAGAACTTAATTAAAAAAGACATGAGCACAAAATATTTAAACTTAACTAATAGTGAAATGAAAAAGCTTTTGCATATGCGCAAAGAGCATTTATTTTCCTACATAGCCACCCTCTTGATTATTTCCGTAGTCTCTTATTTACTATTAGATTTAATTGTAAAAACCCATGTATCCATTTATTTCATTATCTTTTTTACAATTTCTTATACAGGTTATAATTTATATACCCATAGAAAATATTTAAAGGAGATTTTCTTAAGACAAAAAAAAGTATATCGAGGAGCACTAGCTTTTAAGATGATATCCCAAAGAAATAAGAAGAAACAATATATATTTAATGTTGATGGCCGTATATTCTATTCAGACAAAATTCATTTTGATTCTCTGCAAGTAGGTGATATAGTTGAATTTCACGTTTCTTCAAGCACAAAAAAATTATTCAAAGTGGAAAAAGTGGAATAAAAAACTGAACTATAATTTAAAAATAACATATTAATACACAAGTAATAGAGCAAGATATCTCTTAAATTAAATTTAAGAATACCTCATCTTGCCAGTATATATCTTCATTTGCTTTTTTTGAGTAAAAATCATTTTCCTTAATTCTAATCAATATATTTTCTACATCAGGCTTTAAAAAGTCAACTTCAATTCCAGCTTTATATTGTTGCGTTAAATCCTTCCAAATTGGATTAAGGTTTATTAGATAAGGGAGTTGAAGTGCTATATATTCATATAATTTAGTAGGAATACAATTTTCAGTACTCCTATCCGAACGATATGAAATCAATCCGAAATCGGAAGACGCAATGTGTTTTAGTATATTCTGATGGGAAACGAAATCAGCACCCCCTTCCATACTTATAAAGCTACAATCGGATATTTCTTTTTTTATTTTCTCAAGAATATCTTTTCTGGAAGAATAACCAATAATCTTTAAATGTATTTTATCATTTTTATAATTAAGCAATTTCACTAAAGATATAACTTCAAAAATTCCATAATTTTCTGAAATAGTACCTGTATAAATAAATTGAATTAATCCATCTCCCCTATTAACCTTAGGTAGTAAAGAATTTTTCCTCAATTTATTTTCTATTATTGTACTTTTATTTTTCGTAAAGGAAAACTCTTTCTCGTAATTTTTTTCAGCCAGGATATAATGATGGATAAAAGGTCGCGTAGTGTACTCTAGCCCTCTTACCAACAATGCCATTAAGTGTTTAAGTATTGGAGGAAAGCTCGTGGTGTATATAAGATTTCTAAAATAATTCTCCTGTACATCATAAATTATTTTTTTATTTTTTATAATTCTATACATCACCGCAGGCAAAAGCAATTCAAAAGTGGTAATAATTACTAGATCGGGCTTTAATCTTAATAGATAGCGAAGAAAAACCCATCCTACAAAAAAACGCTTAAAACTCAATCTTTGAAAGGAGAACAAAGGATTAAAGACGATAGTTGAGTCGTCAGGAAGATCGATAACCTTCTGACCTACAATATGTACCTTATATTTACCTAACTTACTTATTGAAATTGCGGTTTTTTCGTAATTTCGCGAGTCGTTTACAGGTTTGAGTACGGAGGCTATAACAGCTAACTTTTTATTCATTTACCTTATTTGACGGAATTAAATTTATAATAATTTTTCAAACAATTAATACAATGAAGGAAATAATAGAAAAAGCTTGGGCTGACAGAAGTCTATTGCAACAAAAAGAAACGACTGACACTATTCGTCATATCATTGAAGAATTAGACAAAGGTAGACTACGCGTAGCCGAGCCTAAAGGAGATGGTACTTGGCAGGTAAATGAATGGATCAAAAAAGCAGTAATTCTTTATTTCCCAATTCAAAAAATGAAAACCATGGAAGTAGGTCCTTTTGAATACCATGACAAGATGGAATTAAAAAAAGACTACGAAAAACTTGGTATCAGAGTAGTACCTCCTGCAACTGCCAGATATGGTGCTTATTTAAGCAAAGGAGTTATCCTAATGCCTTCTTATGTAAATATTGGAGCTTATGTTGACGAAGGTACAATGGTTGACACATGGGCTACGGTAGGCAGTTGTGCTCAAATTGGCAAGAACGTACATTTGAGTGGTGGTGTGGGAATAGGTGGCGTATTGGAACCTGTACAAGCAGCCCCAGTAATCATTGAGGATGGAGCTTTCATTGGCTCTAGATGTATAATTGTAGAAGGAGTACATGTTGGAAAAGAAGCTGTGTTAGGTG
>JANOTP010000230.1:0-23494 GCA_031416415.1 Cytophagales bacterium
TGTTATTAATAGCACCTCTCATGTTTAGATATTCTAGAGTGATCTTCCTTTATATGTTCGTAAATTACGATAAAGGCGCATCCAAGAAACTTTAATTGCCTAATGAACGTAAATTTGAAAAAGAGAAATTCTAAACAACCATGCCCGATAGTATAATTAGAATAATACTCCCATTGATCTGGGCTTTTCTGATTTCTGTATTTGCAATCCCTTCTATTGTACAGGTAGCTCATAAAAAAAAGATTTTAGACGAGCCAAACGATAGAACTATACATGAATTTCTAACTCCAAGACTAGGAGGCCTTGCTATTTTTGCGGGATTTATTTCTGCTCTAACAATTTTTGGGAAAATCGAATATGGAATACAACACATGCTAGCGGGTTGTGTTATTATTTTTTTTATTGGACTTAAAGATGATATTGTTTCTGTTTCTGCATTCAAAAAATTTTTCGTACAGATTCTTGCTACCGCTATCGTTATGTTTGTAGCAGATATACGGATTACAAGTTTTCAGGGAATACTTGGTATAGAAGCGTTAGACCCAGGCATTAGTTATATGTTTACCTTTGTCGTAATAATCGGTCTTACTAACGCACTTAATCTTATTGATGGGTTAGATGGTCTTGCGGGTTCTATTGTTTCTGTTTGTTGTATTTCATTTGGAATTTATTTCTCGCTCGCCGAAGATAGTTCTTACTCTTGTTACGCCTCAGTAGCTTTTTCATTGCTTGGAAGTATACTCGGTTTCCTTAGGTATAATATTTATAAAGCTAAAATCTTTATGGGAGATACCGGCTCCTTAGTCTGTGGATTTATAATCTCTGTTCTAGCCATTAAATTTGTAGAAATGAAAACGATATCAAATGCCCCTACAATTTCAATCGCAATATTGTTTATTCCTATAATGGATACCGCAAGAGTTTTTGTTTTGAGAATTATGGTAGGTAAATCACCTTTCACTCCCGACAAAAATCATATTCATCATAAATTAATTGACATTGGTTTTTCACAATTGTCTACAGTACTTATGCTGGTAGTTATAAACGCTATGGCTATAGGACTTGTGACATTCTTTGAAACACTAACGCTCACAATGCAATTACTAATGCTTTTTTCTTTTGCATTGTTAATTAGTGTTATTATAGAGCTAAGTGCTGGGATAAAAAAAGCAAATTCAATTGAAAATGAAAACGCTAATTCATAAATTTCTTTTTCTATATTTTGTTGTTTTTGGAATACTTTCGGTTTCTCAAGCGGAGTCAGTTGAAGAAAAAGTAATATATAATTTTTCTCAAAATTGGCTTCGATATGATAAATACTACGAATCATATTTACCTATAAAAAATGATGCGCTAAGGAATTCTAAAAGTATTCACCAAATTATTCAGATTGAAAAATATAGAGAGTGTGAATTAAGTTTTGTTGCATCACAAGGCCTATCTTTTTTCGTAAACGATAAATTAATTTATAAAAAAATTACCGATGTAGAGGAAGTGGTGCACATCCCTTTAACTTCTATAAAAAATGATAATAGGGGCGAAGTGATTATTACGTTTTATCATTCGATGAGTAAACTTCCTTTTTACACAACTTCTATTACACGAAAGGTGGTTGTTAACAACAAGATTTCGGAGGACAATCCTAATTTTGTAGTGTTGGCAAAAAGCAATAATAATCTATCTGGCTTTTTTATATTGTTTTTGTTAATTGCTTTCGTTTTTGTGCTCTTTAAGCAAATGTATCCTAAAGAATATGTACGTTATTATTCATTTAAATTTCAAGAGAGCTCTGATCATTTACTTCCTGGTACATTTAGCGTCCCATCTATAGTAATGGGTCTGATTAATGCATTAATCGTAGCATTATTAATTTATATGCTTAAACTCGATGAAGTTATTTTTAATTCTTCTTATTCTCTATTTAAAGGTACATTATATATTGTCTTTTTTTATGCTATGTTTTTTATTGGTAAGTACTTTTATATTTCTGGGATTGCCTGGCTTTTTAACTATTCAAAAATTGTAGCCCTTCAGTTTACAGAATACATTCGTTTTATGGAGATATGCTTTCTTTTTGCTGCTTTCATTGTATTTGGAATCGAGGCTTCTGGATTTATTAAATTAAGCCTTAGACCTGAGATATTGTACTATTCTTTGATTATAGTCCTTATAATATGTGTTGTAAAAGTTATATTCTTGTTTTTTAGATTAATAAGCCATAGAAATCTGTATTTATTTTCTTACATTTGTGCCGCAGAAATACTACCCTTGATTATAGCAGTAAAAATTCTATTGTTTTAATACATTGGTTATTGTAAAACAGTAATTCTAATTAGTTAAATGGCGCAAGTAAAAACTAAAGAAAAAGAGGTCAAAGACAGAAATATTAAAGTTTCAAGTATCTTAGTTACTCAACCACAACCTACTGACGAGAAATCTCCGTATTATCTACTTGCCAGTAAGTATAATTTAAAAATTGACTTTAGACCTTTTATAGAGGTTCAACCAGTTGATATAAAAGAGTTTAGAAAACAAAAAATAGAAATTTTGGCACACACTGCCGTGATTTTTACGAGTAGAAATGCCGTAGATGGCTTTTTTAGAATCTGCTCTGAAGCTAAAATCGAGGTGCCAGCCGACATGAAATACTTCTGTGTTTCTGAACAAACTGCCAATTACCTTCAAAAATATATTGTAATCAGAAAAAGAAAGATTTTCGTAGGTGAAAAAACAGCGAAAGATCTTGAGGAGATTATAAAAAAGCACAAAGACGAGAAATATTTATTCCCTTGTTCTAACATAAGAAAAGACGAGCTTCCTGTATTCCTTAAAGATAATGGATATGAATTCTCAGAAGCAATCATTTATAAAACTGTTGCAAGTGATTTGTCCGATCTTACAGATGTAAAATATGACATAATCGCCTTCTTTAGCCCTTCAGGAATACATTCTTTATTTACGAATTTCCCTGATTTTGTCCAGAATAAAACTAGAATCGCAGCTTTTGGTCCTACTACTGCTCAAGCTGCAAAAGATGCTACTTTAATATTAGACATCGAAGCCCCACTACCAAATGCTCCATCTATGGCCGGAGCACTGGAATTATACATTAAAAGAGCCAATAATATCAAATGATTTAATTTTGTGCAAATAGTGTACAATTAAAAAAAATGTTTAGTTTTGTAATCTGACCGACAACTAATAGCTTGTTTTTCTATGAAACATGTGTGTAAAGTAATAATTGTTTTTTTGGCTGTGGTACTTACTTTGAGCAATATTAATGCTCAACAAGATGCCCAATTCAGTCAATATATGTTCAATAGCATCTTTTATAATCCTGGAAGTGCAGGTATAGAAGGAGTTACTCGAGCTACCGTAATAACCAGAAAACAATGGTTAGGGTATTCTAATTCAAAAGAAAATAATCAATTAGGAGGAACATCCCCAACTTCTCAGGCTATAAGCGTAAATTCTAGATTACCTTTTCTTAATAAAAGAACAGGAGCTGGTTTAGGTGTTGTTTATGACAGTAGAGGGCCAATTACTTCTTATGAAATACAACTTTCAGGTTCTTATCACCTTAAATTAGGTCCTGGGTTATTAGGTATTGGACTTAGAGCCGGAACTTATGCTCAGCAATTTAATAATAGCTGGTACCAAGTTGTAGATGTTACAGATCCAATTTATCAATCTATACTAACAAATAATCCTAAACAATTAAAGTTAGATTATGCAGCAGGTTTATGGTATCAAACAAATAAATGGTATGTAGGTGCTGATGTAAACCATCTTTCAAGACAAAAATTTAGTTATGGTATTGATTCTATAAATTCTATACTAAATAATCATATACATGTAACTGGAGGGTATTCTTTTAGATTAAGCCCAGTTATAAAAATAACTCCAACAGCAATAATTCAATCTGATTTCAAACAAATGACGTTAATAGTTGGCCCAATGGTTGACTACAACTCTAAGTTTTGGATAGGCGTGAATGCAAGACAATCGGCCAACAAAAAAGATGTTGCTTCAGGAGGCAAATCTACCTGGGCTGTTAATGATTTAATTGCTTATGCTGGTATGAATATGTTGAAAAACAATGCATTACGTGTTGGTTTTGCCTTTGATTTTGTTATGAGTGGGCATGCTGCTTTAGCAGGTACATCTCACGAAATAATGTTATCGTATATGTTGCCCGCCCCAGGAGGCGTTCCGAAGCCAAAAGTAAGAACTCCAAGATACAGGCATGACGAAAATTAATTATTTATTTGGAAATTACGTTTTAATTTACCAAATTTGAACTTAACTTTGGGCTTTAACGTAGTTTAATTTGTATTAAAGTAATAATAACTTTATCTCTTCGTTATCGTTTTAAGAAAGCAGGTTAGAAATTAATAGGGAATTATTAAATTTAGGTGTTATGAATAAATTGTGTGTATTTAATAAGGCATATATTGCGTTGTCTCTATCTGCCTTAGCGCTGTTCAGCTGTGGACGCAAAGGAGGACCTGAAGAAGGTAGCGGAGATCTGATAGGAGTACAAGGCCGTGAAGGTTGGGTACAAACAGTACCATACGGAATGGTAGTATGTCCATCAGGAACTTTTCATATGGGTCAGGCAGATCAAGATGTACCTGCAACTCAAAATAACTTGAACAGACAAGTTACAATAGGCGGTTTCTACATGGACGAAACCGAAATCACCAATAATGAATACAGACAGTTTGTTGATGTAATGCTTAAAGATTCAGTAGATATACTGACTTTTGATTATATTATGAACGAACTTTATCCTGACACTACTGTTTGGGTAAGAGATTTTGCTCACCATATGGGAGATCCTATGATGGAGTATTATTATGCTCACCCTGCTTTTGACGAATATCCAATTGTGGGTATCGACTGGTGGGCTGCTAAATACTTCTCTGAATGGAGAACTAAACACATGAATAATTTTAGAGCTACTCAAGGTCTATGGCAAATGCCAAGATTTAGACTGCCTTCAGAAGCAGAGTGGGAATATGCTGCAAGAGGTGGTAGAGATATGGCCAAATATCCTTGGGGTAACCCATACATTCGTAACTCTAAAGGATGTATGCTTGCCAACTTCAAACCAGGTAGAGGTAACTATTATGATGATGGTTTTATGTATACTTCTGCTGTAGCTTCTTACTTTTCAAACGATTATGGTCTTTATGACATGGCAGGAAATGTGTCTGAGTGGTGTGAAGATGCTCACTATGACGCAGCTGTACCAGTAGTATGGGATCTTAACCCTACGTATTATAATGACGACGAGCCAAGAAAAATCATCAGAGGTGGTTCTTGGAAAGATATCGCTTACTATCTTGAGACAGGTACTAGAACTTTTGAGTACCAAGACACTACAAAATCTTATATTGGATTCAGAAACGTTATGACTTACTTAGGTAGATCATCTGGATATGAGTTTTAATCAAGCTTTACTGAAATAAATTAATAAACACCTAGGAAACAATTGTTAAACACTTAAACTTTTTACAAAAATGAGCATTAATTACAGAAAAAGACATACCCCAACTGGGTTGGAAAAATTTGAAATAACCGTTATGCCCAAAATATATGGTCTTGGAGCAGCTGTTGTAATCGTTGGAGCGTTATTTAAAATTATGCACTGGCCTGGTGCTGACGTTGCACTTATATTTGGTCTAGGTACAGAGGCTGTTATTTTTGCATTTTCTGCTTTTATGGCTCCTCCACAGGATCCAGACTGGTCATTTGTTCACCCAATTCTTGGTGCTGATGAGCATGAAAAAGATGGATACGAAAGTCCAACGGGTGAAGGTCTTACTAAATCTTTAGATAAAATGATGCATGATGCAAACATTAATCAAGATGTAGTTTCTAGACTTGGATCAGGTTTAACTAACCTTACTCAATCGGTACATAATTTAGGTGATTTAACAAATTCAGCAGTTGCTTCTAACGAGTATGCTGACAATGTTAAAGCTGCTTCTAAATCTTTAGTAGAAATGAATAAATCGTATTCTAAAACTGCTGAAGCTATGTCAGAAATGGCAAACGCAAGTTCTGATGCGAAAGAATACCATTCTCAAGTTCAAAATATCACTAAAAATCTTGGTGCATTGAATGCTGTTTACGAAATGGAACTTCAAGATGCTAACAATCACTTGAAAGCTATGAATAAATTCTATGGTAATCTTTCTTCTGCTATGGACAGCATGTCTGAAGCCAGTAAAGATGCTACAATATTGAAAGAAGAAGTGGGTAAATTATCTAAAAGCCTTGCTTCTCTAAACAATGTTTATGGTAATATGCTTACTGCTATGAAAGGATAATCTTTCATTTGAAAATAAATAAGTTTTTAAATATTTAATATTATATAAATCATGGCAGGCGGAAAAGAAACCCCCAGACAGAAAATGGTTGGTATGATGTACCTGGTATTGACTGCGCTTCTTGCGCTTCAGGTATCTTCTGCAATCATGGAGAAATTTAAATTTCTCGACGATAGTTTGCAATACAGTAACTTGCAAGCGAATACTACTAACGTAAATACTGAAAAGAAAATCGAAAAAGCTGTAACAGACGCTGGTAGTAAAGCTGCCGACGTAGCAGTTCTTGAGAAAGCTAGAAACGTGCGTAAAGAGGCTAACGAAATCAAAGAATATATCACTAAACTGAGAACTGAAATTATTGAAGTTACTGGTGGTTATATAGACGGTGATAAAACAAAGATGTACGTTGGTGCAAAAGAAGAAGAAAAAGTAGCTATCTTAATGAAAGGTACTGGAGGAAAAGGTAAAGGATATCTTCTTAAAACTGAAGTAAATACTTTTGTTGATGATCTTAATAGAGTAACAGGTAAGAAATATTCTTACTTAGCTTTAGATGCTAAGGACGATAATAGAATTTCGCCAGGTGATCAGAAACGTAAAGACTTTGTTGAGCTTAACTTTACTCATACTCCAATGGTTGCTGCAATGGCAGTATTATCAAATCTAGAGTCTGATGTACTTAAGCATGAATCAAGTGCTCTTAAAGAATTAGCTGACTTAGTTGGTGCTGCTGATTTGAAATTTGACCAAGTTATTGCGATGGTTCGCCCATCTTCAAGAGTAGTAGCTGCTGGTACTAAATACGAGGCTGATATGTTCCTTGCAGCTTCTGCAAGTACAATTACGCCAACAATGACAGCAAGAGGATCTAACATTCAAGTCGATTCTAAAACTAAAATTGGTAAAGTAAGTTTCATGGCTCAAGCGGGTGGTGCATTTGATGCAAAAGAAAATGCTTTCAAACAATCTTGGGAAGGTAAAGTTACTTTCAAATTTAAAGGTCAAGATACTACGTTCGTAGTAAAAACTGACTATTATGTAGCTAAGCCAGTTATTCAGGTTCAGTCAGGTTCAGTATCTGCTCTTTACAGAAACTGTGGTAACGAATTAGTAGTTTTAGTTCCTGCTTTAGGTCAGGAGTACAGACCAACATTCTCTGCAACAGGTGCTGATGTTATCAAAGGTGCTAAATTAGGTGAAGTTACACTTGTACCAACAGGTGTTGCTGTTAAATTGAAAGTTGTAAGTGGTGGTAACCATATCGGTGACCAAGACTTCAAAGTTAGATTGATCCCTAAGCCAGAAATTGTTGTTCAGAAATCAGGTGGTAAAAATGTTGATGAAAAATCAGGTGAGCCATCTCCAGGACCAAGTCAAATTACTGTTAGGGCACTTCCTGACGAATCATTTAAGGCTTTCCTTCCAAGAGATGCTCGTTACAGAGTTTCTGAATGGGAGTGTTTCCTTATCAGAGGTAAAAGACCACTTGGTAATCAAAAATATACTTCTGAGACTGCTAAAATTTCATCATTCACGTCTCAGGCTCAGCCTGGTGATAGAATCATGGTTGAGGTAAAAACAGTAGTTAGAACTAACTATCTTAATAAAATTGAGACAGTTAATCTAGGTACGGTTATTAAGAATATACCTCTGCATTAATAATTTAAACAAGAAAGGTTATGAAAAAGTTAGGTGTTATTTTATTGGGGTTGATAATGTCCACAGGTGCGACATTTGGCCAGGAAACTGCTGTTGATTCATCGGCTTCTTCTACAGGTGGTTCTAAAAATACAGATACAGGATATAATCCTCTCTCTGTTAGACCTATCCACGTTTCGGATATCATGTGGAAGAAAACATTGCTAAGAGCAATGGACTTAAGAGAAAAACAAAATACGCCATTGTTCTCTAGAAATAAAGAGATTACAAAGCTAATTTTGGAAGCAGTTGCAAAAGGTGAATTAACTCCTTACGCAAATGATTCTCTTGAAAGAAAATTAACAATAGATGAGTTTAACGAAAATCTTACAGTACCTGCTGAAGGGCCAGTATTGACAGAAGAAGAAAAACAAATTGCGTTGTTAAATGGTGATTCATCTGTATTGGTGTCTGGTGGTGTTGAATATTTCATGCCTAGAGATCTTTATCAATTACAAATAACAGAAGATCTAATTTTTGACAAACAAAGATCAAGATTATATTATGATATCTTAGCAATTACAATTCTTCTGCCTGCAGATTTGAAGAAAAACGTTAGAGCTATTGAGTTTAATGTGGCTTCTTTCTCTTACAAAGAACTTGTAGAGAAATTATTCAAAGACAACCCTAAAGCTTTATGGTTTAATGTTCAGAATGATCAGCAACATAAGAACCTTGCAGATGCTTTTGATCTGAGACTATTCAGTTCATACATCATCAAAGTATCGAATCCAAACGACGCTCGTTTAGAAGATATTTACGGTGGTGATCAAGCTAAAGGTATCATGGCTTCTCAATGGGCTGCGATGGAACTTCTTGAGTTCGAGCACAACCTTTGGGAGTTTTAATCTCTTAAATAGATTTCATAAAAAAGGGAAGTATAAATACTTCCCTTTTTTGTTTTTGTTGAAAAAAGAACTCGCATAGTAAGCGATCCTATACTATTGCGAAATACTCCTTTATCTTTCTTGCTTTAGCAGCTCCTACAACTTCCGATATAACTTCTTCACTTGATTCTTTCAATCTACGAACACTTTTAAAGTGCTTTAAAAGTTTTTCTATTGTAGCTTCTCCAATATCGGGAATATCTTCTAAGCCAGATTTAATACTTGTTTTACTACGCTTATTTCGGTGATGCGTAATGCCGAATCGATGTGCTTCATCTCTTAGAAATTGAATCAGGCGAAGTGACTCTGATTTTTTGTCAATGTAAATAGGGAATTCATCTCCCGGAAAAAAAATCTCCTCAAGATTTTTTGCAATTCCTATAATAGGAATTTTACCATATATTCCAAGATCTGTTAAGGCCATTATTGCAGAACTTAATTGACCTTTCCCCCCGTCTACAATAATCAGCTTTGGAAGAGGCAGGTTCTCTTCTACACACCTTTTGTAACGTCTAGTTACTACTTCATACATCGTAGCAAAATCATTAGGGCCATCTACAGTTTTAACATTGTAATGACGGTAATCTTTTTTCGATGGTTTTGCATTTTTAAAACAAACCATCGCTGAAACAGCATCTGTACCTTGAAAGTTTGAGTTGTCAAAACATTCTATATGATCGGGAAGTTCTTGAAGAGAAAGATCTCTTTGAAGCGTTTCCATGATGCGTTTACTGCTGTCCTCCGCATTTATCTGATTGAGTTTTTCAAGACGAAATACACTATTCTTTAATGAAAGTTCGAGTAGTTTTTTCTTATCTCCTTTTTGAGGAATTGTAAATTCTATTTCTTCTGAAGGATATTCAACACCTACATTTACAACTATTTCTTTCGATTCATCTTTTAAAGATGCTCTAATGTCAACAATCACTTGAACTAATACTTCTGAATCTTCTTCACTTAATCTTTTTTTAATGTCGATTGTTTTGGATTGCAATATTAAACCATTTATAATTTTTAAATAATTCACTACTGCATATTTTTCGTCGCTTGCAATGGTGTAAACGGAAAGATCTTCTATGTTAGGACTTACGACGATAGAATTTTTATGGAAACGATCTAGACTTTCTAGTTTAGATCTATAATATTCTGCTTTCTCAAATGCCATCGTGGAAGCGGCTTCCTGCATGTGTTCCCGAAAATAATTTCTTACAGGTGAAATATTTCCTTTGATAATGTTGGTGGCTAATTTTATTTTTTCAAGATATTCGATTTCATTATCTAAGTTTTCGCATGGGCCTTTGCAATTGCCAATATGGAATTCTAAGCAAACCTTGAATTTTTTTTCAGCAACATTTTTTTCGCTTAGTGTATAAGAACAGGTTCTAAGTTGAAATATTTTATTGACTAACTCCACAACCGTATTCATTGCTCCTGCACTTGTATAAGGACCAAAATGAGTACCGAGTTTTTTGTCTACTTTTCGTGTAGTTATTACTCGTGGAAAGCGCTCGTTGGTTAATAATATATAGGGATACGTTTTGTCGTCGCGTAAGAGTATATTGTATTTTGGTTGATGTTCTTTTATTAAATTATTTTCTAGAATTAAGGCGTCGAACTCAGTATTTACAATTGTATATTCAATGGTGTCAATTTGAGAAACTAATTTTCTAGTCTTAGTATCTAATGTGTCTGTGCGCGAAAAATAATTAGTTACTCTTTTGCGTAAGTCTTTTGCCTTACCTACATAAATAAGTGTTTTTTCAGAATTGAAATAACGGTATACCCCTGGCTTTTCAGGTAAGTTTTTAACAACTTCTTTTAATCGTTCGTCGGCCATTTGTACGTTCAAGGATAGCTAATAAACGTTGTAATTAATTAAAATCATCAGGGGGCATATCTTGTTTTACTTTATGTAAAAAAGTTGAATCCTGACTATTGGTTTCTTTTTGAACAAATTTCTTACAATCAATTTCAATTGACAATTTTTTTCGGGGCTGAGGAAATCTTTCCTTTTTAAAATTTAATTCAGGGTCTTCAAAAATATATTGCATGAAGTAGGCCCAAATAGGCATAGCTGTTCGAGCACCTTGTGCATATTGATATCCTCTCAAGTGAATACATCTGTCTTCTCCTCCTACCCAAACGCCAGTAGTAAGTTTTGAAACTAAACCAATAAACCATCCATCGGAATAATTTTGTGTAGTTCCTGTTTTTGCTCCAATTTCTGCGCCAGTACCAAGTAATGCAAATTGATTTAATCCCAGTGCAGTTCCTCCACTTTCTTCTGTAGCACCTTTAAGCATATGAATCATAAGGTAGGCACTTTCTTCGTTCAACGCTTCTCTAGTTTTAGGGATTATATTCTGAATGATATTTCCATTTTTATCTTCTATGCGCACTATAAAAGTAGGTTCAATCCATATTCCTTCATTTACAAAAGTGCTGTACGCACCAACCATTTCAAAAATATTAACATCATTGACGCCTAAACATAAAGCAGGTACTGCATCTAGAGGACTTTCAATGCCGAGTTTTCTTGCCATATCAACCACATGTTGTGGTGTTACCTCTTTGATCATTCTTGCAGTTACAGAATTGATTGAATTGGCCATTGCTTTACGTAAGGTGAATGTCTTATTACTAAAAACGCCATCGCTATTGTTGGGAGACCAAGTTTTATTAGCATCCCCCGTTTCAAAGGTTACTGGTGCATCAATAACTTCATAACACGGTGAGTAGCCATGGTCGATGGCTGTGGCATATACTATTGGTTTGAAAGTAGATCCAGGTTGGCGTGTACCTTGTTTAACATGATCGTATTTAAAATATTTATGATTGATTCCTCCAACCCAAGCTTTTATATAACCACTTTGAGGTTCCACAGAAAGTAATCCCGCATGCAGAAAACGTTTGTAATAGCGCAGTGAGTCTAAGGGAGAAAATATAGTATCACGCTCTCCTTTCCAAGTAAAAATTTTCATTTTAAATGGAGTTCTCAGAACCTTCCAAATAGCTACTGTATCTTGTCCATAAGTTTTTTTCAGTTGATAATATCGATCGGTTCGTTTTATAGCTTGTTCGATAAAATTTGGAATCTCTTTCAAGTTTTCATCTCTCCATGGTGTCATCGTTTTCCATTGAGAATTAAATGTTTTTTGTTCTGCTTTCATGTGCCTTTCTACGGCTAGTTCTGCATACTTCTGCATCCGAGAATCTATAGTAGTATAGATTCTCAATCCATCGGTATATAAATCTAAGTTCCTCTCTTTACTCCATCGCATTAAATATTCTGTAATTACACTGCGGAAATAGGTAGCCGATCCAGTATTATGATTTTCTACATTGTAGCTTAACTCAATCTTTTTTTCTTTTATTTTTTCAGCTTCCTCCGAAGAAATAAAATTATATTTAGCCATCTGATCTATTACCGTATTTCTTCTTCCGACAGAATTCTGTGGATTTAGAATTGGACTATAAAGTGTTGGTGCTTTTAATAAACCTACCAACACCGCAGCTTGTGGAACGGTTAGCGAATCTGCTGAAGTTGAAAAAAAAGTAGCTGCCGCAGTTTTTATGCCGAACGCATTACTGCCAAAGTCTACTGTATTCAAATACATAGTTACAATCTCTTGCTTTGTATAAGAGCGCTCAAGCCTTACTGCAGTAATCCACTCTTTAGTTTTAACAAATAGAATATTAAAGATTTTAATATTTATAACACCTTTAAAATCTTTGTTACGCGTATTAAAAAGATTTTTTGCGAGCTGCTGTGAAATGGTACTTCCTCCTCCTGAGTTTCTTTGTTGGAGTACTACAGATTTAAAAAACACCCTGAATAATCCTTGAAGATCAATGCCAGAGTGTTCGTTAAAACGATAGTCCTCTGTAGCCTGAAGGGCATTGATAAGATTTGGAGAAATATTTTTATAATCTACTGGATCTCTATTTTCTAGGAAGTACTTTCCAAGTTCAACACCATCTGATGTATATATAATAGAGGCTTGATCTTTCTTAGGATTTTCTAAAGCTTCAAGACTAGGCATGGGCCCAAACAGGTTCAGAAAATTAATTGATACCAGATAGATATACAAGATTAGAAAACTCGTAAGAGATAAAAAGCTAATCCATGAGTACTTTATTATCGTGGACCAAATAGTGTTATCGTTTTTTTTCATAAATAGTATTCAAATTTACTAAAAAAGCCTGAGAGGAAAGTGTTTATTCTTTTAATATAATTTGACATGGTAGGACATAATGAGATGCAGGATGCCAGATGAGCAAATCAATTGAATTGAGCTATCACGATGCTGCATTATCTTGCATCTTTTATCTGGCATCCTGCATCTTGTATTTCAAACCATCAAAAATAGCTCTAAAATCGAGCATATATACCTTGTTTTTTTTCATTTTTGACAATATTTATAGTATATTTAGACCCTTAAATAACTATTAATTAACATCTATAAATATGTCGGATCAATTGAAAAGTACAGCCCTGAAAGGAGTATTGCACGGAGATGCAGTTCAGGAGTTATTTGAATTAGCTAAAAAACATCAGTTTGCATTGCCAGCTGTAAATGTTATAAATACCGATTCTGTAAATGGAGTGCTAGAGGCAGCGAGAGATTTAAATTCACCTGTTATCGTTCAGTTTTCTAATGGTGGTGCTCAGTTTTATGCTGGTAAAGGACTTCCTAATGGAAAACAAGAAGCAAGTATAGCTGGTGCTATTTCTGGTGCACACCACGTACATCAAATGGCTGATATATATGGAGTGACTGTAATATTACATACTGATCATGCCGCTAAAAAATTACTTCCTTGGATAGATGGATTATTAGATGCAGGTGAGAAATTCTACAAACAACATGGTAAACCATTGTTCTCTTCTCACATGCTTGACCTTTCTGAAGAGCCTATTCATGAAAACATCGAGATCTGTAAAAAATATCTTGAAAGAATGAGCAAAATAGGAATGACACTGGAAATCGAACTTGGTGTAACAGGTGGTGAAGAAGATGGTGTTGACAATTCAGGAATAGACAATTCAAAACTATATACTCAACCAGAAGAAGTAGCATACGCATACGAAGAGCTAAGTAAAGTAAGTAATAAATTTACTATTGCTGCTGCATTTGGTAATGTACATGGTGTATACAAATCAGGTTCTGTAAAACTTTCTCCAGTAATCTTGAAAAACTCTCAGGATTTTGTAAAGAAAAAATACAACCTTACTGCTGAGAAACCTTTGAACTTCGTATTCCACGGCGGTTCTGGTTCTTCAAGAGCCGAAATTAGAGAAGCGATTTCTTATGGTGCTATCAAAATGAATATTGACACCGATTTACAATGGGCTTTCTGGGAAGGTATTCTTAATTTTTACAAAGAAAAAGAAGGTTTTCTACAAGGTCAAATTGGTAATCCTACAGGAGTGGATTCTCCAAATAAGAAATTCTATGATCCTCGCGTATGGTTAAGAGAAGGCGAAAAAACTTTCGTAAGTCGTCTTAAGCTTGCCTTTGAAGATTTGAATGCTTTAAATGTAAACGAAAAAGAGTAATTGCTAATATAAAATTTGAAAGGGCTTGTTAGAATCTAACAAGCCTTTTTTAGTTGTTGAAAATTTTTCGATTTATTTTTTATTATATATAGAGAAATGCACTACTCGATACCTACTACTCTATCTTGAATTTTAATCATATTATATTATATTTAAGGTAAACAAAAAACAATATGTCAGTAGATAGTTGGTTAATAGTTTTAGTATTACTTCTCTGTTTAATTGGGATTGTAGCATCTCTGGTTCCAACTATTCCTGGTGGGTTGATTAACTACATTGCCTTGTTATTAATATACTATAAATACAACTCATTCAGTAAAACATTTCTTATTGTATGGGCGGTTATCATGGTATTAGCGATTGTCATAGATTATTTTATGCCTGTATGGTTTGCTAAGAAGTATGGATTTACAATGTATCGTCTTTGGTTTAGTTTAATAGGAATGGTCATAGGAATATTTTTTACACCTGTAGGAATGGTACTTGGAATGCTTATTGGAGCATTAGCAGGAGAGATAATAGGAGGAAGAGAAAAAGTTACTGCTATAAAAAAAGGAATTGCTCGTTTTGCAGGTACTATGCTTTCGATTGTCTTAAAATTAATTGTTTCTATAGTGCTTTCAGTTTATATTTTTGTGGAGTTGACTAGAGTCGCCCAATTTTAAAAGCTACGATGACGAAAATTCATAGTATCTTTATCGCTTAATTGATTTATAAGATGATCCAAAATTCTGACAAAAAAAATTTAATAACAGCAGGTTTGTATTTCACACTCTCTACTATCATTACGTATTGGTTTATTGAAAGTGCTCCTGTATATAGTAGTCTAAGTCAGAAATTACTTTCTTGTAGCATTGCAGGCGCAAAGTGGGCCATTCAAATAATTTTCGCATTATATATTTTGCAAGAAAAAAAATGGAGTTTTATCCGAAATATAAGTATTACAAGTTTTATTGGTTCGTTAATACTTGTGCCATTTAATGTAAGTAAATTAATAGGAAAAAATGTAGATAGCGTCTTTTTTGTTTCTACACTTATTATTTCAGTTGCGGTTATGATTGTATCCTATTTTTTGAGCGTACGCAAATCAAGGGTTCCCATTCTATGGTGGGCAGGATGGTTGTTTTGTCTTGCAGTAGCTATAATCGTTCAATTAAAGGTGGTTTTTAATTTGTGGATATTCTAATCGCTTAGTCAGCGTATCCACAAACCTAAACTTCGATAGAACCTTCTGTAGCGTTCAATAGAGTTTTGCCCGTAGCTACAGAGGCTAACATTTTCATGAAGTTAATCATTTTATTACCTTGTGTATCCCAATAGTAAGCATTCTTTGGTGTTACTTTTATGAGTGATAAAGTTGGGTCATCTTTTCCTTCTTTAAACCAAGTTTTAACTAGCGGATTCCATAGTTCTTCAGTTTTTGTACGATCAATAATTATTTCCGCCTGTCCATTTACTATTAAATAGCAACTCTTGTCAGGATGAGAAAAAAATAATTGAACATCATTATCATCTTCAATTTGTTTATTTTTCTCGCTGTTACGTTCGCTAAAAAACCATACGTTGCCTTCTTTGTCTACTTCTTGAGCTTGCATAGGACGACAAGTAGAACCATCGTTTGTTTTGAGATCAGTGCAAAAAAGAGCAGTATTAATTTCCTCGACTAATTCTTTTAATTTTTTAACGCCTTCTTGTCCGTTTAAGTGAATTGTATCGCTCATAATAATAAGATCTATAAAGTGAATTATTTTACTCTACAAAGATCATGATCGTAAAATCTAATAGTGTTACACTCTGGTAAGACAGAATTGTAACATTCACACGTTATAAAAATAATAGCTTGTAGCTACTTTCGTGAAATATTTTAATAGGTTATTCTACTCTTTAATAAATTTAATTAGTTTCTCTCCAGCGTCTCCTTTTATTTTAAGAGTGTAAACACCAGGTGATAAATATCCTCCTAGTTTGTGTATCGTATTGGTTTCAAAAAAATTATCACTATAGAGTGTGATACCAAGTAGGTTTATCACCGTTAAGTGTACGAACGTATTTTTAGGAAAGCTTATAAGTAAATTAAAATCTTCTTTTGAAGGATTTGGGAATAGATTAACGGCGTACTCCATTACTTCTCTATTTACAGAAGCTACATTGGTGTAATGAACTTTACCATCCAAGTCATATTGTGCCAAGCGATAATAAGAGGAGCCGTTTAATGGATTTTTGTCCTCAAAATTGTAAGTATTTTTGTGCGTAGAAGTGCCATTGTCAAAAGCATTCACAGAACCTATTGAATAAAAATCATTGCCATTGTGCGATCGTTCTATTTCAAAGTTTCTATTATTTACTTCTATAGTTGTACACCATTCTACACTTACCGATTTTAGATCAGGAGTATTTTTTACATCAAAAGATAAATAGTAAACAGGTAAGGGCTCTGTATATAAATCTGTTTCCCAAAGACCTCTTCCATAAGTGCCAGCTCTTAATTTACCACTAGAATAATGGATTTCTAATTCTTTCACATCAACCTTTGGTAAGCCACTTGAATAGGTTACCCAATCGGTAAGACTATTGTCTCTATAATATACACCTATAGTAGTCGCCAGATATATGCCATCTTCTGCACCATTATGATAAATGGCACAATTAAATCCATTTGCAGGAAGCGTGCCTGTGTAGTTTACCCAAGTGGTACCAGCATCTAATGTTGTATAAACCCTTGATGTGGACGTTGCAATCACAACTTTGCTAGCGTTTGATGGATGTACTGAAATGTAATTTATATTTCCAGATGGAATCGTAACTGTAGTCCAGTTGGATCCTCCGTCGTTTGTTCGGTACAAAGTATTTCCTTTGCTAGCATAAATATAATTTGAATTGGAAGGTGCAATATCTAATTGAGAAAAATTAGTAGTCGTTAAACTTGTTAGTGCAGTCCACGATGTTCCTCCATTAGTGCTTTTGAAAAGATCTATATAGCCAACATAGATTGTAGTAGCTACGTTAGGATCTATTGCAAATGGAGTAACCCAATTGCCATCTGCAGTGACTGGTTTTGTAAGACCAAACTGGTTTGTTCCATTATTGATACTTTTGTAAAGTCCTCCGTTTTGAGAGGTTCCATAAACAATATTTGCATTGGTGTGATCAAAAAAAGTTTCCATACCATCTGCTCCAAGCCAATCAATCCAACCTGTTGTAAGGTTGGCCGTTCTTCGCAAACCAGTACCATTGTCTTGAGAGCCACCTGTAACATTCAGACTATTTGTTTTTGAGCAACCGATACGGTAAAATTGACGGATTCCAAGACCTGAAGAAATATTAGTAAAATTGTCTGCTTGGTCTGTTGATTTAAATATACCGCCGTCGGATCCTGAGTAAATGACGCCGTTGACATATTCCAATACATGCATATCGCAGTGCGTGTAACCTGTGCCATTAGGATACGTCCATTGTGTAGTGGCCACAAAACTAGTACCCCCATTGGTAGATTTCCAAGTAATAATTCCTGCAATGTGCACTTCTTCGGCATTGGTGGCTGATACACACATGGCCATATCATAACCTGCCTGTCCTCCCGTATCGGTGCCTGCTGGACTATAACCAAAATAATTTGTACCGCTTGCTGGATTTCCAGTAACTCTGGTGCTAAAGTTTAGACCAGAATCTTCAGACCTAAATAAGTAACCAAATTCACTTCCATTTGCCATTACCAGGTATACATAATCTGGATCCGCAGGTGTCACAGCTATAAAAGATCTACCAGAGGCAGGAATTCCACTGTTTATAAGAGTAAACCCAATGCCGTTATCCGTTGACCGGTAAAATGTATTCCCACAGCCATACACGATAGAAGGGTCGTTTGGCTTAAACTCAACGTCATTGAAAGATCCACCTAAAGAAGTTGTCCAATTTGCTCCACCATTTATGGAACGATATATTCCTGAAGAGGTAGCCGTCACTACTATATTTGAGTTAGAAGGATCAATGATTATTTTTCTAACAGTACCCGCTAATCCTGTATTGGCATTGTTCCATGTAGCTCCTGCATCGTTAGATTTCATTAACCTATTGGCAGAGCATCCAATATAAATTGTATTAGTATTGTTTGGATCGATGGCTACTGCGCCAACAGTCAAAGATTGAAAATTATCGGTTAGTACCACCCAATTGGTTCCTCCGTTTATCGTTTTCCAACAGCCACCACCAGGTGTGCCAATATAGATAATATTTGCGTTGGTAGGATTGACAGCCACTGCCATAACTCTTCCAAGCCCTGGAGACCAGCTGCTAGTGCGATTCCAAGCATGTGGACCTAACTCTACCCAATTACTTGCCGTGATCTTTGAGGATTTATTTTTGGTTGACCGCTTCATAAACTGAAGATAGGATTCATATTCTTGCTCTGGATTAATTCTATTCCCCAATGAATCTATATGAAAGGAAGTTTCATATTCCCAGCGTTTGAATTGTTTGTAGCCTGAGCCCTTTCCTTTATCCCTATCTTTAAAATAGGCTTCTATTTTATAAACTACTTCATAAAAATTCATAGTGTCATTTTCCATATAATCATACCATTGCTGGGCATGAGAAAATAGAGGGCAAAAGAAGAAAAACAGTAAAAAGTACAGCCAAGTAATTTTCATAATAATTCTATTTGATTTCTATATATATAATACTTTAGTTAAATTAAAGTAATACAATTATACAAAAAAATATTGAAATAGTTTTATATTATAAACAATAAATTGCTGATTATGAATAAACTAATATCATTGAAGCAATTTTATTAGTTGTAGGATATACTTTATAATTTTTAGTTAAAAAAATCGAACACGTTCTTATAATAATACAATGTTATTTAATGAAAAATTTAATTTGTTTTAGCAATTATAAAGAAGTTAATGTTGGTTTTAGTAAATAACGACCCCAAAAATAATATTCATACACAGAACGTTTGAGTATTGTTTTTATATTTAATTTTTTAAGTATATAAAAAAAGGAGTTAAGAACTACTTAAAAACGGATGGGATATCATAATTTCTCTTTAGTAGAAAAATTAATCAAATCAAACTATAAGGATTTCTGAGAGTAAACCAATTTAAAACATTAATTTTCTATTTGTCCGAACCTAACAATACCAGTAGTTGTAGCATAATTTAAAAAGAGTACGTATTTTGGTCACTAAATCTTTTTCTAGAATATGAAAATAGAAATCTTTTCAACCGTAGTGGCAAAATCAAATGCTTTTATGTAATCATTTAGTAAAGCAATTTTCTGCTTTTTCTGTATATTAATTTAGTAATGATTTGATAATGATTTTATAATTATTGGTTTCTAAACAATAGGGCTATTAAATAATTTAAAATTGAAGCCAAAATAACAATCTAAATAAATTAAGTGCAATTTGGTAAAAACTCAATATAGGAAGTGTTGATAAACTTTTTTTAATCTAATTTTCATTAAGTAGTTTTGTTCTGTTGATACTGTATTCGTTTTCAATTCATCTATTTTCTATTATGATACAAGTACTATTTAATTAAACTTAAATAACTAAAAGCATGAAAAGATTAGAAAATAATATACACGCCAAAATCGAAAAGCTCTGCGATGCGGGAGATAAATTTGCAGAGATGGGACATTTTTCATTTGCTCTAACGAACTACTGGACTGCGTATGATCTATTGCCTGAGCCTAAAGAAGATTGGGTAGCAGGAACATGGATATTAACAGCGATTGGTGATGCAAATTTTTTGAACAAGGACTATCAAGCAGGTGCGGATAATTTAGCAGCCTCAATGCATTTCCCTAGTGCAATAGGAAATCCTTTTTTACATCTTAGACTTGGACAATGTTATTTTGAACTGGGATATTTTGAAAGAGCTAGAAAAGAATTCATGAAGTGTTATTCTCTTGAAGGGGAGGAATTATTTGAAAATGAGAATCCAAAATATTTTGACTCCTTAAAAGATATATTGCTTTTGGAGGAAACAAATTATTTTTCTTGATTTTTATAAATTCTTATACTTATTAATTATTTTCAGATAAGACATATTCATTGCCCCGCTCTTCAGAGCGGGGATTTTTATATAATAATTCAAAATAATGTTACTATATCATATAATTATAAAAATGAAATTTTAACTACAATACATTTTTATAAATTTTCTTATTGAAGATATTTTTTTAGCTCCGTTGCTGCTTGTATAAATGCGGAACGTGTTTGAGGTAGAGTTGCTAGTCCATTTAATAAACCAAAATCATGAATCATTCCATTATATCTCGTGGTTGTTACTTTTACTCCAGCTTCATCTAATTTACGTCCATAAGCTTCCCCCTCATCTCTTAGTATATCATTTTCTGCCACTAGAATCAATGCTGGAGGTAACCCTTTTAATTGCTCAAGCGTTGCCTGAAGAGGGGATACATAAATTTCTTTTCGTTTGCTAATGTCTGGAATATATAAATCAAACATCCATTTCATTGTATTAGCACTTAAAAAGCGATCTTCAGCATATTGTTTATAGGAATCAGTTTCAAAATTAGCATCAACAACTGGCCATAGTAAAAGTTGAAATTTTATTTTAGGGCCTTTTTTTTCTTTTGCCATAAGACAAGTTACCGCTGCCATATTTCCTCCTACACTGTTTCCGACTACTGCTATTTTTTTTCCATCAACATTTATAATATCACCATGTTCAGCTACCCATTTTGTAGCAGCATAATTTTGATTGACTGCTTTTGGATACACAACTTCAGGTGTACGTGAATAGTTGACAAATACACAAGCCATCCCTGAAAGTACTACCAAATCACGAACCATTCGTTGATGCGTTGGGAAATCTCCTAAAACCCAACCTCCACCGTGCATGAAAACAAATACAGGTAATTTTTCTTTTACCCCTGCTGGTCGAATTACATTCAAAAGAATTTTATATCCTTCACTGTTGATTATTTTTTCGGAAACTTCAATACCCGATAAATCTACCTTCACAGAGGCTTGCAAGCCTGCAAGTACATTTCTTGCTTCTTCTGCGGGTAAAGTTTCCAAGGCAGGTCCACCAGTGTTTAATGTTTCTAAAAACAGCTTAACGTCTTTAGAAATATGTGGATCAGTCTTATAATCTATAAGTTTAGTTGATGTATGATTGTTCTGCTCAAGTAATGTATTCATAATAATTAAGTATAATTGTTTGTGTTTTTATTTTTATATAAATTTTATATAATTTCTGTATTGTCTACATGAATAGAATCGTGTAGCTTTTTCAAAACTGTTTTAAATAATACCATATTTATTCCAATGAGAATAATCATAATACCATATCCAATGACGGTGTAATTTTGATTAGTACCTGCAAAGCCAAATATAATAACAGCTCCTAAATAGATGGTAAATCCAATAGCAAGACGAAGAGATGCAATTTCAAATCTAATTATAGCATGTTGATTTAAAACCTGAAAACAAAAAATCATTTCTGTTAACCCATAATATAAAAAGAAAAAAGAGGTAATATTTAAAAAAACAGAAAGATTGGTTGGATAAAATAAAATAAGTATTCCATACACCACCATTCCGAGTGCATGTAGTTCATGGTATCTAAAAGGAATCAGTATATTTTTTGTTTTAAAAGCCGTTAACATTGCTAAGTAGGCACTCGCAATCATACAAAATGCTACCGCATAATGAATTGCTATAGAATTAGTATATGGAATTACCAATAAGAAAATTCCTGCTATAATAATTAATATACCACTTAATACATTAGTTTGATACTTGTTCATAGTTTTTTATTTTTAGGCAAATACTACGCTGATAGAATATCTTTCCATCGATCTATGTTAAAGTTCAGTATATTTTCTTAATAAAGTTTTACAAAATTACAAATCAAGGTTATATAATTCACACGATGTACAACTTGATCATAAATCAGTATAGGATGTAATACTTATATAAAATTCTATAACACGCCGTGAGTTTATAAGTATATTTTTGTAGTGTCTAATTATTGTAATTCTGAAAAACATGAAGAAACATTCTCATGTTTTTAGACTATAACTTAATTAGTATAAAATCTATACTCTTTTATTTATTTTAAATCAGAAACATCTAAATTTAATTATGTATGAAAAAAACAGCTCTATCACTTTTAATCTGTGCTCTTATGATAAGCATAACCTCGAATTCTATTGGCCAAATCTATAAAGATACCCTTACAACGGGGCCTGTTAAAACTAAAATAGTAACGTTAAGCCTCGGTTATTCTTTAATAGATGTAGCTGAGTTGGATCAGTTTTTAGCTCCTACAACAACTGGCAGTTTTAGTCCTAATTTTGGTATGTTGGGTTTACATTCTACTACTGAATGTAAAAGATTTATATATGGATATACGTTGCAAGCCGGAATGAATATGAGAAATACCACTAATAATTACGCTGGCGTAAGTGGTCAAAATATGGATTATTACGCAACACATGGAAATTTTTTAATACATGGAGGTTATTCAATCGTAAGCACAAAACGAGTAAAACTATACCCTATGATGGGTGCGGGTATTGGTGGAACAAAAGCTAATTTCAACAGAGTAGACAATCTAACGATTGCTCAGTTTGCTAACAATCCTAGTGTACAAGGTGAAGTGGGAAAAGCTATGGCATGTTTTGATGCTGCCCTAAATGTTGACTTTCTTATGCCTTCAAAACGTTGGAGTACTATTAATGCTACCTACGGAAGAGTAATAAGTTTAAGAGTAGGATATACACAAGGAATAGGAATAGGTTCTTGGGGATTTAAAGGTGCGAGAATAGTTGAAAATCCTACCTATAACCCTGGTATGTTTTATGCCAAATTACACTTTGGTATGTTTAGTACAAAAGCTAAAAACTGTGGAGCGGATTGCAAAAGATAAGTATCGTGACTTTCCGTAGTTTTAATAAAAGGTGTTTTTTTGCAATATAATCGCTAAAGATAAAAAGGCTCTTCATATGAAGAGCCTTTTTATCTTTAGCGATTA